>JBAVHJ010000526.1:0-16775 GCA_049685715.1 Terriglobia bacterium
GACCAAAGCACTCTCATTTGCCAGGCCCTTCCCGGAAATGTCAAACGCGGTTCCATGGTCTACCGATGTCCGCACGAACGGAAGGCCAAGGGTGATGTTTGTGGCATGACCGAAGGAAAGGGTCTTCACAGCGAGCATGGCCTGATCATGATACGGAGCCAAAACGGCGTCGAACTCCCCCCGTGCCGCCCTGAGATACACGGTGTCGGCAGAGTAGGGTCCGGATACATCCAACCCCTTCCGCCGGCATTTTTTGATGACGGGAAGAAAGATCTTGATCTCTTCATCGCCCAGCAACCCCCCCTCCCCGGCGTGAGGGTTGACGCCGGCCACGGCGAGGCGGGCGCGTCGGGATCCCATCTCTTCGAGCGCCCGGACTGTCAGGTGAATCTTTCTTTCGAGCAAGGGAGCCGAGAGGAGGGAGAGGGCATCCTTCAAAGGCAGATGGGTGCTCAACAAGACGGTCAGAAAATTTTTTGCCGAAAAAGCCATGGCAAAATTGCGGATGCGGGTAGCTGCCGCCAACATCTCGGTGTGGCCGGAGAACTTTGAGCCCGCCGCCGCCCAGGCCTGCTTGTGGATGGGCCCGGTTACAATCCCGTCAACGGCTTTCGCACGCGCGAGTCGGATGGCCGTGAGCAGATAATCCAATGAGAGCCGCCCACAACGCGCATCGATGCGGCCGAAAGGGATGCTAAATCGAGGGTGCTGCAGGTTCAACAGGCAAGGATAGGTTCCGGAGCGGGCGATTTCTTCAAAAGTGGCAAAATGAGGAAGGACAGGGAGGGAGGGAACACGGCGGGCAATGCTTTCAAGTACAAAAAGATCTCCGATGACGACGAGTCTGGTTTCCCGAGAAAGGAACTTTTTCCGGAGAGCTTTGAGCGCAATTTCTGGCCCGATTCCCGCGGGGTCGCCAAGTGTTAAAGCGACCACCGGCTTAATCATCGCCCGCCTTGTCTTCGTTCTCTTTGTACATGTAGCGGATAGCGTGTTTCATGAGCAGCATATTGGGCTCGGTAGGACGATTCAACTTGAGACAGCGTTTGTCGTACCACTCGATGGTCCCGCGCAAGATCTCCCCTTCGGTGAGGACTAACACCATGGGAGTCTTGTTTTGCATCTGCTTGACGTAATAAAAGTTTTCGGCGTTCGTCTGCTCAGGGGGAACCGGCTTTCGCCGCGGTTGGGTATCTCGTCCCTGACCCGACGGCCGGCTCTCTCGCTCGCTGGAGCGATCCTTAATGTCTGCTAATGAGGGACGAATTAGTTTTCGATTCACCGCTCACACTCCTTCACCCACATAGACGCTCGTGAAGCCTTGCAGGTAGATAACAATTCTGTTGAGGTTAATATGAAGACGCTCAGTGCTGTATACAAAATTCCAAACGAGAAACGTTGTCCAATCATTCCACTTTCGCGGAAGCTTACCAAGTATGAAAGAATTGACGGTTTACAATTTTCGAGGCAGATAGGGTCGCTTTGGACTCCTCATTTGTTCCCAACACGCTTCCACTGTGCTCGAATCACGAATGTGAAATTAGAGAAATTCTAACACAGCCGCTGAAGGGCAGCAACAAAATTGTGCGCGAACAAACCGTTCCCCGGGGGGTTCGCCAAGGGGAGACAGACCTTGTCCCAAATTCCTTACTGAGGGGAGGAGGTAGGGGGGGCGGAAGGGATTCGGGTGAGAAAGAAAGCGAGATCCTCAAGGGCAAGCGGGCGGTTGATGTTGATCCTCAGCCCGTAACTGATCGCGTCCAGCTTGGCGAAAACCTCCGGGATTGCGCCTGCCGGGATCAACTCCGAAAGCGCCTGCAGCGAGGAGCGCAGGTCGATATTAATCAATTGCTCCTCGGGGGCGTGATGAAGCAGATAAAACAGGTCTTGGAAGAGCAGATAAAGGATGTCCAACCGCTCTTCGAAAAGCTCCTTCTTCTTCCCCAGGACATCGGCGGCCGCCACGACGCCCTCGGCCGAAGGGGTGAGCAGAGAGGCCTTGACGAGTTCCATGACCTCCGATCGCATGGAGCGAAAGGTATCGAGATTGAGGCTGAGGGCTCTGCCAATGCTGCCTTGGGCAAGCCGGGCGCACAGATCACGATCGGCCGGTGACAGATTTGAATGGTCTTCCAGAAACTGGCGGACCAGCAACACCGGTAGGGGGGAAAAGGAAAAGACCTGACATCGCGACCTGATTGTCGGCAACAGAGAATGAAACCTGGCGGTGAGCAGAATGATCTTTGTGCTCGGGGGAGGCTCCTCCAGCATCTTCAGAATCGAGTTGGCCCCGTCCTCCTTCATTCGGTCCGCTTCGTCGATGATGATGACCCGGCAACGGCCCTCGAAAGGCTGGTAAAAAACATCCTTTCGCGCCTGGCGTATTTGATCAATCTGAAGAAAGTGTTTTTCCTCCAGCACGCTGACCACCAGGACATCGGGATGTGTCCCCGCTTCGATCTTCCGGCAGCTCGCGCAATGGTTACAGAAGGCTCCTTCCGTCTCCAGACAGTTCAAAGCCTTCGCCAGCATCAGGGCTAATGTGCGCTTACCAACACCCTCACTGCCTGCAAAAAGCAATGAGTCCGGAAAACGCCGGCCCCCCAGCGCGTGGCGAAGAGTCAGGACGACCCGTTCATTGCCGCGAAAATCTTCAAAAGAATTCATGCTCATTCCCATCCTGAACGTACAGGGGAGGGCTCAGTGATGACGGACCCCGTTCGCTCCGGAAAGTTACCCCAAAGATCGTCTTCGTGCAAAGTGAATTCTTACCTGAGCTCAGCCCCCGCTGATCACTATTGACACCCTTAAAGGGCCCTTAATTCCGGATCGGTTTGAGGTTAATTGACAATCGCCCCTCCCTGAGATGAGTCCGATGGGTCCGAAAGGGTTGGCCTTCGAGACCCAATTTGATAAAATATTCACAAAAGGAGATTTTCCAATGCCTACAACCACCAAGAGACGACCCTCTGTGAATTCGGTTGTGCGGCTCGTGACCCGGAAGAACCCAAAGGCAAGGAAAGATGTGAAGACATTGCTGAAGGAGGTTTATCGCACCCTTGGCCTTAGAACTGTAGATCAGATTTTTGCCATCGATGCCCCCAGCCCCGAAACCATCCTCCGGGAGCGGCGCAAAATTTTCGAATAATGGCCGATCTAGCGTATCGAGCACTTATCGGTGGGTGAACGCGATTCGAAATATTGATTGAACAAATGATCTCTCGTTCCGGAGTTTTCAAGGGTTTGCATTGGCCACTCACCCACCTTCTCCCGGCCTCAGTTTAAATCAAAACAAACCATCCAAAACTTCAGGACCAACCCGCCAGCGTGACGGTGAACTTGGAACAGGTTCAGGCATGTTTTCATTTAATCAGCGACCGATGAAGTACATCTTGGCATGCGGGGAGCGGCTGAGCTAGAATCTCCAGCAGATTCATGATTTCGATCAATGGGCATGCAATGAGCGGAAAATAGAAAATACTTCCATCAAACGGTAAGCCGTCCGATCTATTGACCAGCGACTAGTAGGTCTTTGAGAGGAATCTGTGAAAGTAATACCGTATTATCTGGCCTTCGTTGCTCCGTCATTCGTTCTGGGAGGCTATCTTTCTGGCGGATGGATCCTCGGATGCACGAATTCCGGCAGATAGGATATCCCAGGAATCAGAAGTTATCTTTGCAGTCGAGTCCTCGGGGTACTGTTGCCATTAAAGTTGCCTGAGATCACAGGAGTTCTGATCAGGTCGTCGAGGATCTTCTTTTGGGTTGCGAGAGGATTTCCAATACCGTTTCACAATCCTGTCCATTCAACCGCCGGGTCTGAACGAAGCCTGCACTGTAGATGTCATGTTCAAAAATTGAAGGGGGGGTTATGCGGTTAGTCATGGTTCGAAGCGCTATCATTGTATGGGTTGTTTGTCTGTTCGTATCGATATCCTGGGCACAGGACTGTGTGGAGTGTCATAAGAAAGTCACCCCGAACATCGTTTCGGATTGGCAATTGAGTAAGCATAGTAAGAACGCTGTGACGTGTTCCACCTGCCACGGCGATGGTCACCAAACCGCCGAAGACTACAGCAAGGCTGAGATTCCAACCCTCGGAACTTGCGGGCAATGCCATCGGGATCGAGTTCTGCAGTTTTCGAGAGGGAAGCATGCGGTCGCCTGGGCAGCGATGAAGGCAATGCCGACCTTTCACTATCAACCCATGGCGTTGATTGAAGGGAAGGAAGGGTGCGGCGGGTGTCATCAGATTGGTGTAAAAACAGATGCCGAGATCAAGGAACTGAAGGCGGGAGGGAACGGGTTCGGTGTGGCATCTTGCGACGCCTGTCACACTCGACACACTTTTTCAGCCAAGGAGGCCCGACAGCCGCAGGCCTGTCAAACCTGTCATATGGGGTTCGACCACCCCCAGTGGGAAATGTACTCGGGATCCAAGCACGGCGTCCGATATTTGCTCAAGCAGGAGGGCGTGTTGCCGGCGACTGTTGCGGCACCAACCTGCCAGACCTGCCATATGCAAAACGGAGATCACGGGGTTCGCACAGCCTGGGGATTTCTCGCTGTCCGGCTTCCGATGCCGGAGGATAAACAGTGGGCCTCAGACCGGGCAACTATCCTGCAGGCGCTGGGCGTGCTGGACCCCGAAGGCAAACCCACCGCGCGTCTGGAGGTTGTGAAAGGGGCCGGAGTTGCGCGCCTCACCGAGGAGGACTGGAAGAAAGAACGGGAGAAGATGCTTGCCACGTGCCACCAGTGCCACTCTGTCAATTTTGCCAAAGGAGAACTCGCCAAAGGCGATCAAATGATTAAGGAAGCGGATCATGTCATGGCCGAGGCGATTCGAGTGGTCGCGGCACTCTTTAAGGAGGGATTGCTCTCGAAGCCCAAGAACTATGCTTTTGCCTTTCCCGATCTGTTGACTTTCCACGACGCACCGACCGTGATTGAGCAAAAATTGTTTGTCATGTTTCTGGAACATCGCATGAGAACATTCCAGGGGACGTTTCATGCGAGCCCGGACTATGCGCTCTGGTACGGCTGGAGCGAGATGCAGCGGGATTTGACCGAGATCAAGGAAATGGGTGAGGGGATTCGCCGGCGAGCGAGGGAAGCGAAAAAATAGTGGAGGGATGGCTCCCGGCATGGGCAACAGAGATCTGGAAATGTGAGATACTACATCGAGGAGTGGGATCCGCAAGCCATGGCCTCAATCCCTCTCCTCGTTCATCCCAGGATGATTTGGAGGATCTCTTCCCGGTTCGAGGGGGAAGGGAACAGATCTTACGCTATGAGAAACTATCTGAGGAATTGCGCCCTACTTGTCGGCCTTCTTATGTTCGGTTACTTCTCGGTTCTAACGACCACGCGGGTCTGGGCGCAGCAGGCTCAACCCAGGCGCCCCGTCAAGCCCGCTCCCGCTGCCGGGACGAAGAGCACGGTCGCCAGGCCCGCAACAAAAGCCGCTGGCAGCGGCTCTGCAGCCGGCTCGGAGACGGATCTGCTCAACCAGCGGATCGTGGATCACCTGCGGTCAACCTTCAATGTGTCGCCCGAGGTTGATCTGACAGTTGTCGGCAGAAGTCCATCAAAGCTGATGGGCCTGGACACGGTTACCGTCGAAGCCAATGACAGAGTAAACACTCCCCACCGATTGGAGGTCTTGATTACTCCCGACAATAAGTTCGCTTTAATGCCGCAGATTTTTGACCTTTCCGTGGACCCGTTTGCACAGAAGATGAAAGAGATCAACCTGGTGAGCGCTCCGATGTGGGGCAACAAGAATGCGAAGGTGACCATCGTCGAATACTCCGACTTCGAGTGCCCTATGTGCAGTCAGGCGTATCACACACTTGAAGACCAAGTCTTCAAGCAGTACGGCGCCCAGGTGAGACTGGTTTACAAGAATTATCCTTTGCGGAGCCATCCCTGGGCTGAAAGTGCGGCGATTGCCGGCATGTGCGCGTTCCAACAGAGTAATGACGCCTTCTGGAGCCTCTACCGTACCTTCTTCGTGAATCAGTCCTCCATCAAACCCGAGACCGTGAAGGCCAGGGCGCTGGAATCCCTGATCAAATCCAGGATTGATTTGACTGAGTTTGAAAAATGCTACGACAACAAATCAAGTCTGTCCCGGGTCCAAGCGGATATCGATGAAGCGCAGGGTCTTAACATTCAGGGGACGCCGCTGTTTATTATTAACGGAAGGCCCGTCCCGGGCTCAGTGTCCTTCAGCGTTTTTCAAAAGGTGATTGATAACGCGCTGAAGCAAAGATCCAACTGAACGCTTGTTGAAGGTTTATGGGAGCGGCAACCCTCATGTCCGCTTCGATGTGGAAGATGTAGGCAAGAGAAGACGGCCGATTTTTCCCCGGAACAGGTCCTTCAAGAGGTGGCTAACCCCAATTCCTCGCAAGATCCCCACATAACCTTTTCATTCCTCCGGCAGTTTATCCTCATGAATAGCGGGAAGGGCGACCGTCAACGGTCGGATACGGAGTTCCGCATCCTCTACACCACCGCCGGTTTCAAGCCAACCCGCCTTGCGTCTACGCAGTCGCCCTGCCTGGTCCTCGAAGACATACGCGCCTGGAGTACCAAGGTTGAACTTGGATTTTGAATTTTTTGCTTCGATGAAGGCAACGAGCCTCGAACTCAGGATAGGAATCCAGCGAGGATGCCTGTCCGAGCCGTAAAAGGCTTGAAGATTTCCTCCCCCATTTCTTGTTGGTGCGATCCCCAGCCCGAGTCCGAGATCTTGGAGCCACCCCAGGTTCTCTCATCGACACAGGCAATCTCAAATCTCAAATTTGAAATTTCAGATATGGCCTATCGAGATCAGGCAAGACTAATTCACCCACCGATACGCCTGTCGCAAGGCCTTTCACCTTCGCCGGGGTCCCATGAGAAGCCATCGCCACAATCTATAGCTCGGTGGTTGTTGAGCAGGGTCACCGCAGCTCCGACTTCCGTAGCGCCGCGATCAAACTGGCCGCGGCCTCGGCGAGCGATTGTTTGCCTTCGACGTACGGACGCCAGCAGCTCTCGAGCGCTTGACGATATTCCACCCAGGCCCCGCGGCCGAAGATCCCGTACAACATCGGTGTGTAGCCCGACGGACCGCGTTCGTCCAGGATCGGCCGCACGGCTTCGCCGGTGGTGTAGAACAGGACCACGTGCCACAAGTCCTTCGGGAGGCGGAAATCAACAGCTTTCGCCGCGCTCTCGAGCGCCTGCCACACCGGATCGCCGCGATCCATGAGGATGTGAGAGGATTCGTGGAACAAGGTCTCGAAGCCGGCAGGGCCTTGGGGCGAATTCGAGATCAGAATGTCTCCCTGGCCGGAATTCGACCAGGACGTGTTGGCGCCGCTCCAGTTCACGGTCTCCACAACGTCGACCAGAATCGGCAGACTTTTCCACTTCTTCTGATAGAGCTGCTCGATTCGGGCTGCAATCCTCGGCTCATCCGCGGCCAGTCTCGGCTTCTGGTCGTCGATCCAGCGACGGTTGTTCTCGTCCTGGGCGGTCCAACGACAGGCCTTGTACGCCGGCGTCGCGACAGCCCTGAAGCTTCGGGCAATCTCGACGAACTCCGTGGCTCCAGCGGCGGCTCGCCATTCGGCCTCGAAGCCGACGAGCTGCATCCGGAGCAGAAACTGTTGGCGGGCGTCCCACCCGGCCGGCGAGATGATCTTCGTATAGTAGTCGACGGCTCCATCCCACGCCGCCCGCGCTGAAGGAGGCAATTTGTCAAAGCAGGACGCTTCGGCGCCGGAGTGAAACAGCTCCGCCTTATTGCTACGTCGCGCGAGGCCCGCGGCGATCAACGCGTCGTTCAGGTTGGTGTCGAAGTCACTGTAAATGGCGAAATGAGGTGTCGTAAGGAGCGGGGTCCGCTGCGCCGTCTGTCCGAGACTCACGTTTACCAGTGAGAGCAGAATCCCGCATCCGAGGGTGACTGCGGCACTCGAGGTCGTTCTCATGCTCACATCCTCCTTGATTGCTTTTTCCAGTCGGCCTAGTCCCGGTTCTTCGATCGAGATGGGCTTCTTCATCCTCAATGGTGGCCGCTAGCGTTGATAGTCCGAGTGGCGCCTAACGCGAAGCGCGTCACCCGACGGCGCGCTTCTGCCCCTTACGCCGGTCGGGTGCACGCGCGGGTTAGGCCTCGTGAGCTGTCAAGTTTGCCCTTTAAACTTCATGTGATATTCACTTTCGGCTGAGCTTGAGAATGCTCATAAACTGCGGTTCAACCTTCGAACGCCGAAGAGAATACGCCCAGCAAATCGAACCCAAGATACAGGGGATGAAGATAATGAAAGAGGTGACCAGATCCTCCGCTGAGGCTGCATACGAACTCAAACCATAAGCAAAGAACGCGCCAAACACACAGCACGAGAATACCTCGATTGCGAGTGCAAGTTTCATCAGATGCAGCAAAGAGCGGGAGACGATCCGGTAACGTTCACGCCTCGCTAAAAAATACACACCAGCTAGAAAGAGAAGGACACAAGCAATCCACAGAGGGCCGAGAGCATTCAGAAGAACGTACTCATACGGACCATGGGGATTTGGGAAATCAAAGCTAACCTCTTCTTGTAGCATGTAAATGATTCTCCTGAAGTCGTAGGCCTAACGCGCAGGATCACCCGCGGCCGAAGGCCGCCGGGTGAATCCTGTCGTTAGGCATGGCGCTGACTCAGAACGTGACGACATAGGCAATGTCAGTGAGCGGACGAATGGTTGAATCGCCGACGAGGCCCCGAAGGCGAGCCTCAGAGAAATGCTCAGACCGAAAGCCCCCTTCTGTCTCGAGATACACGCGCGTCTCCTCCAACACAGCGTGTCCCAACCGGCTATACCATTCTCGACGGGACGGCACCGAGGCTTCCGAATAGACTGACAGGAGTCGCGTGTGAGGCTTGGGGGCCAGTCGCCGCATTTCCCGCAGGACGCCGGCCTTGTCGCTCATGGTCCCCCACGTGTTGGTGAGGCACATCGCGAAGTCAAACGCGGCCACGACGGGAATGGCGGTCGCATCGGCGGTGATGAAGTACGGGTGGCGACCGCCGGCGCGACGGGCGGCCTCGGCGATGTAGCTATGCTCATAGTCCACTCCGACCCCCAATCTGAGGCGGTCCCTGAGCAAGAGCAGATGCCGACCCGTGCCACAGCCAACATCGATCACGCGCATCCCTTGCGTCACAACGTTGTGAAGGAGGTCGAGCTCAGCGCGCAAGAAGGCTCGGATCTCGGGCGGCTGCGTGGTCGGATCCAGAGCCCGATTCAGTAAGCCACCTGCGTAGACTTCGTCGTTCGCCATGAGTCCCCTCTAATCACAGGACGCGCTGCCTAACTAAGGATTAAGCTGTATTAGACCACATCGGTCAAGAGCAAAGCTTGCAGGTCTTGCAGCTTCACCCGCGATGGTGTGACTGATGTCCAGTCAGATGATTGTCCATCTGCAACCGGTTTCACCCAAAACACCCTGAAGTCATCTCGACAAAGACTGCGGTTCTTGCAGCCTGCTCCAGCAGGAGAAAACAATCCTAGAGCAAGCGTTGCAAATTCTGCACGCTCATCCTCTTTGTTTCTTTCAAGAAATTTCTATGGAATATTTTCATTGATCACGAGTTACCATGATGCCCATTCTTGAAACCATCCCGACAAACCCGGCCAATTCTGCAGCCTCCTCAAGAGTCGGCCCGAAGGGGACTCACAAACTGTCCGCCGGGCTGCGAACTCCAAGTCCGCCACGATTCAGAACATGCGTGTAGATCATGGTTGTGGTCACATCCCGATGACCCATCAGTTCCTGGACTGTGCGAATGTCATACCCGTCCTCCAGTAAATGCGTTGCGAAGGAGTGTCGCAGGGTATGACAACTGGCCGGCTTGGTCAGGCCCGCCTATACTACGGCGTTCTTTATTCCCCGCTGCAAGACAGACTCGTGAAGGTGATACCGGCGCTCGATCCCCGCACCTTTGTCAAAATAGCGGGTCGATGCCGGAAAGAGGTACTGCCACCCCCACTCACGATCTGCATTGGGGTATTTCCGCGCTAATGCTCCGGGAAGCTCGACCCGACCCGCTCCCTCTCGCAGATCCCGGTCATGCCGCTCCTTGACACGTTGAAGATGCGCCGCCAACAGCTTCTTCGCCCGCTCCCGGCAGCATGGTGTGACGATGCTTCTGGCCCTTCCCATCCCGCACCAGAATCTCATTGCGCGCCAAGTCCAGATCTTTGACTCTAAGCGCCAGACATTCTGACACTCGGAGGCCGGACCCGTAGAGCAACATGGCCATCAGTCGCGCTCTCCCTTGGAGCTGCTCCATAACTGCCTTCACTTCTTCTTTTGTTAAAACCACTGGTAATCTCTTCGGCTTCCTGGCTCGAACTTCAACATTCACCCAGTTCAAGGGCTTGTTCAGGACATAATGGTACAGGAAAAGAATCGCACTGAGGGCCTGGTTTTGCGTCGATGCACTGACATGCCCCTCCACTGCCAGAGAGGTTAGAAAGGCATCAATCCCTGCTTCCCCCATCTCGGCAGGATGACGTTTCCCATGGAAGAAGATGAATCGCTTGATCCAACCGGTGTAACTCTCCTCTGTTTTTGGACTGAAATGACGTGAACGAATTGCCCGCCGAACCTGATCCAAGAGCTTCGGTTTCGGCCCGGGTCCCGATGTGGAGGGGGGCGTTCTTGAATATTTCGCTTTGCTTTTGGAAACCCTAACATCGCCGTTCATTAATTGTGTGGTCATGGAAGTTTCCGCGGGGGAGGGTGTACCGATTCTCACAACTTAAGCTTTACAGGCAAACCTTACGCCGGGTGAATGTCGGAGTCAAGCCAAAGGGGTAGGCGCCCGCGAGTCCTTTTCCTATCAATAACCTCTTCGACCTGTGCGTTTGGGTGAGAATCCCCCCTCTCCTTAACTGTAAGAACAAATCCATCTCGAGGTCGGAGCGGATGCGGGTTTCGATACGGCCTGATTGCATTTCATACACAGCGCTACATCAAGTGTTTCATTCCGAGCCATTTGGCAGGCCTATCCTTTCGCCTTTGAAGATTTAAGTAATTATTTTAGTTAATGTTGAAGAAAACTCGACGGTTGGCCCACCTGTTGCATGTTAAGAAGTGTGGATTAGATATTTCGCAAGTCGATGTTCTCGACCAAGGATCCAAATATAAAGTCAGCTCACAGACAAAAAACAAGGGTTCAGCATTGAAGAGCAGGAAGGTTGCCCACCTTTAAGGGGCGAGACGAGGAGGTCAGTCATGTGCAACTGTGGCGATAAATCCCGGGTGGTAACAGACTCGAAATCAGGTTTCCAGTACCTGCTCTACTACTGCGATTGTCGGAAATCATGGATCACTTTCAAGGTTCCTGCGCAAAGATCCTAAATAGAGCTTGAGGATACTGATTCGAAAGATCCGAACAGGCAAAAGACTCAATCAGGGAGGCAAAGTTATGGTTGGCATCGTTAGGCCAAAAGGTTTGAATGTCCCCGTCAGTTTTCAGATCGCGCCGTCCAGTCTTGAACACGTCATTCGCCTTGCCCTCTCACATTGCACAATCGTCGTTTCGGATCGAGGTTCAAAGCAGAAATTGTCACGTCTGCGCAGGAAGGCGATTCATGTCCTGCATCGCGGGAACGATGACCAGGTCAGAGATGCCGGCCGGGAAGTAGCCTCTTTCCTCAGGCAAGTGGATCCCAAACTGACCACTAAGCTTAACAGCTTGTGCGCGGAAGAAATCTAGTATTCAATCGTACGAAAAGACCGTCTCGCTGGTGAATGGAAGTGCCGATCGAGACCGATTGTCATAATCCTGAATTCACTCAAATTCAACCCATCAAACCAACAGAAAAGGGAATCAGAAGAGGAGTAAACAATTATGGCTGAGAAAAAACTTTCGAAGACAGCTCGTGCCAGCATGACGGATCGGGAGATCAACCGTTTCAACAAACCTTGTCCTCAATGCGGGAATGGCATGGTAGCGACAAAATTTGTCAAGTCAACTGACCGGCCCGGCGGCATGTACTGGGTGTGTCAACAGGACGACTACTCGCAGCGAACGTAGTTCGGTCAAGCGAAGGAAAACCCAAGGGGATTTTCTCCAGAGTTGGAACCGGTATCCATTTCACTGAGTGAGCCGATTCGATCCAAGGTCACAGGCTCACTCGACAACGGCGATTCAACGAGTTCACCCTTCCCCGATAGACCCGCTTTTCCCTTCACGCCTTGGCGGTGGCAGATTCAACGACTCGATGGACCAACTTTCCGCGAGTGTGGCCTCCCAGCCCCTGTTTGAAGGCATGGCGCGCCTCGGCGAGTCTGCTGCGGCGGTCGCCCCTACATCGATTCGTGCACCATTTTGGAAAATCTCCAATGACGTTTGGTTAAGATGGACCGAGGACACCGGACTGGAACGGAGCCTGGTGTGTGAAGTCCTAGATCTGGGGCTGGAAGAGTTGGAAGGAAGCCAAGTCCTGACGACCTATGGCCCGGAACTCGTGCCTCTCTCATCCCCATTGGAATATCGAGAGACGCTTTCCGGGCCGGTTGATCGTCAAGGCCTGGTCTTAGTTGTTATCTTTTCATCGGTCCCATGCCCGGCTCTCGACCTCCTCCAAAGCCGCGGCCTCCTTTGAAATCAGGGCCGGGCCCACGGCGGCCGAAACCGGCGAACATACCCAGCATCCGCGACACCTTATCAGCCCCGAAATGCTGGACCAGCAAGTTTAATTGGTCGCCGTTGGTCTTGAGGGAATTCACGATCTGGACTTTGAGGCCGGCTTCGGCCTGAAGCCGTGCGGTCATATGTGCGGTCATCTGGTTGGCCAGGGCAGTGACCTGCACCTGTGCAGCGGCGAGGTCTCCGGCCAGGATGGCATTGTCGTATGCCTGCTGGGCGGCCTGTATTGTTGCATCCGGCCCGGACTTTGACCGGTTAGCCTGGAATGCAGTAATGAGTGAGTTCAGTTGGTCTTCCTGTTGTGTCGTCAACGCCGGAGCTCCAGCCGCAGAAAGGGCCCGTTTTAAATGCGTCAAGGGATCACGCGGCGTCGTGGGTGAAGGTTGCGCCATGAGCAGTGCGAAGCCTCCGGTGATCAAACCAATCAGGACCAGGCCGACCATCACATATTTGACTCTCGAAATCTTATTCATCATCTCTTGTCTTCTCCTTTTCACTGTCTAGCAGAGTGAATTGATTCCTCAATTCAATTACGATGCCTGCTTTCATATCTATTAGACACAAGATTGCAGGATCACGAAGTAAAGTCTATGTAAATTAAGTTGGCCGCCCCTCGGTCGGCGTTTAAGTCTCCCCGGCGCGCCATGACCACGCACAGGTTTCTCCTTTGCCTGAGTTTAACATTTACAGCGCCTCATTCTGGCGGGAGCAGTGTGCTTCGGAGATTGTAAAAACCCGGTAAAATCACGAAAAAGAGGGCTTGGGTTGCGTGCGAAATCCGGGACGATGACCTATAATCTTTGACGTGTTCCGGTCTTCTTCCAGAACCAATGTACTAGTGGGCGGCTTTGCTGCGATCCTTCTATCGGCGGCCGCGATCATGCTGTACCGCTCTATCAATCGGGCCAGTGAAGCCGATCGGCATCAACAAAAGGGGTTTCTGGAGGCGGCTCTACGGAGTTGTGATGGCGATTTCCAACGGTCCATCCAGAGGGTCCTTTCGGACTTTCGGCCCCTCCCTCAACCGGAAAGCCAGACTCCCATCGAATCCTATGTTGCAGAACTTTACTCGGAATGGCGCGGGACGACACAACAGCCTCAACTCATCAGCAAGGTCAGTGTCGGCAGGCTTGGCGAGGGCGATGAGGTTGTCTACTCCGTTATTCAATCTCAAGGGAATGCGTTTGCCCCGGAGTCATGGCCATCTGCTCTGGCGACGTTTGGCAACATTTTGAAGAGAGTTTCATGGAGACGGGGGTCCCCGGCCTTTTTTCCCCCGGAAGGATATGCTCTCACCGTCTCAGATAATGTACCTGTAATCGTTCTGCCTTTGATAATGACGAATCTCCCCCGCACTTCGCCTTCCTCTGATCGGACGCAGCGGCGGCGGCCACAATTTGGGTCCAATTCCGTCCCTCGTCCGGGGAGCTCCGGATCCTCCCGGGACTTAGAGTCACCCCCCCTCTTCGCAAGGTCGCAGTTTGAGGGTTCGGGGCGTGGCCGCCGCAACCTGCATTTAGTGGGTTGGTGTTTCCTCGAATTGAACCTTGAATACCTCCGGGGACAGCTACTTCCGGAATTGGTTCAACGGCATTTCATGGCATCCGGCCTCTCGGATTACCAGGTTGGTGTAGTGACAGGAAACCCCCGATATTTGATCTTTCGATCAAGTTCTTCTCTGAAGGTGGAAAATGTGTCGTCCGCCGACGCTTCGATGGTTTTGATCTCTCCCCGATTCCATTTGGGCCTCGGGTTTGGGAATTCCAATCGAGGGCCTTCCAGAGGCCGGTCTGAAGAGGGACCAGCGGTCGGAGAGGGAAGCGCCCCTGGTCTGAACCCGATGCGGGCAGCGGCTCGGATAGCTTCGAACGAGGCGGGGTCGGCCGACTGGCTGTTGGTAGCAAAGCACCAGGCGGGCTCGCTGAACGCCGTTGTGAACAGAGCGCGCAAGCGCAATCTCGCCATTGGTTTTGGGATTCTCCTACTGCTGGCCGCCAACACCTTTCTGTTGCTGATGACCACTCAACGATGGCGAGCGCTGGCACAACAGCAGATGGAATTCGTGGCGGGGGTGTCACACGAACTCTATACGCCTCTCGCCGTCATCCAGTCCGCCAGCTTCAACCTGGTCAACGGGGTAGTTCAGGAGCCATCCAAGGTGCGGCAGTACGGGTTGGAGATTCAGGCCCAAGGGCGGCGTTTGATTGAGATGGTGCAACAGATCTTGACCTATGCAGCGATCCAGTCGGGCCACAAACAGTATGATTTAAAACCCGTCCGGATATCTGAGGTCGTTGATCTCGCCCTGAAAGACTGCGAATCGGAGTTGACTGCGGAGAATTGGCGGGTGGAAAAGGATATCGAACAAGATCTGCCCTGGGTAATGGCTGACGCCAAGGCACTGGAGGGGGCCTTGAAGAATCTTTTCCACAATGCTCTGAAGTATGCCAAGGAGGGAAAGTGGCTTTGCATTACAGCCCGAACCAACAGAAGCAGGAAGAATCCGGAAGTCGAGGTGACCGTTGCGGATCGCGGTCCTGGGATTGATGCTGTAGATCTGCCGCGCATCTTTGAACCATTTTACCGAAGCCATAGTGTGACGGGGACTTCGGCTCCTGGGGCGGGGCTGGGGCTCAGCCTGGTAAAACGTCACTTGCTGGCCCTCCATGGTCGCGTCACGGTTGAGACCTCGGTTGGAAAAGGAGCTGCTTTTACCCTTCATCTTCCGGTTTCCGCAGCCCCCGGGAGCGAATCCACCTTATGAAGACGTCAGCCGCACACCCTCCCAGAATTCTTCTTGTGGAAGATGAATCAGGTTTAGTGTTAACACTTACTGATTTGCTGGAAAGCGAAGGATACGACGTGGAAAGCGCACGGGATGGCGTGAAGGGCTTTGAAATGGCCCACAGCACTCCATTTGACCTCATCATCCTGGACGTGATGCTTCCGGGGAAGAATGGGTTTGATTTATGCCGGGACTTGCGAGAGCGGGGAATCCGCACGCCCGTCCTGATGCTCACGGCCCGCAGCCAAACTCTTGACAAAGTCCTTGGGCTGAATTTGGGAGCCGATGATTATGTGACAAAACCCTTCGAACCGGCTGAGCTGGTAGCCCGCCTGGAGGCGCTGTTACGACGCGTGTCCACCTCCACGAAAGGTCCGGACACCTTCCGTTTTGGGACCACGGTTATTGACTTTCGAAGTACGGAAGTGCGACGGGATAATCAGCGGGTAGAGCTCTCGGCCCGGGAATTCGCCCTGCTGCGATACTTTGTCTTGCAGCATGGGGCGACGATCACCCGGAGTCAACTCTTGAAAGAAGTTTGGGGCTACGAAAGTGCAATCTTCACACGAACGGTGGACGTCCATGTCGGTCTGCTCCGGCAGAAACTGGAAGAGGATCCCAAGAACCCCCGCCATTTCCTGACGGTTCGGGGGCTGGGTTATAAATTCATCCCGAATCCCCAATAAACCTGAGTGTCGGAGTTGAACTTGAATCCTCCTCTATCGATTTCGGATTTCAGAGCGAATCGAGGCACTTCTACTGCCAGGCGGCCCGTCTCACACTTGTCGTTGTCTTTGAGGAATGAAAAGAGGCAGGGATCAAGTCAGATCTTGAGGTCAGGCTTTTGTGGCGTGACCATAGCTTTCCGATCACCAAATAATTTCAAAATCGGCGCCATAAAAACGGCGCAGGTCGCTGAAGAACTGACCGAACTGGGGTGAGGCGAAGTTGTTCTGGACATCCCGGGGGTTAAAATGGTCGGTGAGGTTGAAGACTTTCCCGGTGACTTTCGCGCGGTACTTTTTCCACACCTTGAATTCCTTGGAGACACCCAGATCCAGGGCAATGAATGATGGAAAGCGGGTGTTGTTGTCGTTGCGAATGCCGATAAAATTCTGATTCTCATCGACCACAGAATAGGGAAAGCCGCGACGCGCTTCAAAGATCGGGGAGAGTGTTACACTCCAGGGCAAATGGAAGACTCCCCAGGAGATGAAGCGCTGAGGCGTGTCAAACGGAAGATTCGAAAACTGGTTCGGCCGGAGCAGGGGATTGGGGGTGTT
>JBAVHJ010000527.1:0-1673 GCA_049685715.1 Terriglobia bacterium
CGGCACCACGACCCGCAAGAGGCCCCCCCTCCTCAGAACACGAAGGCACTCCCGGATCATTGCCGGCGCCGATTCCTTTTCGACATGCTCCAAGAAGTGAGAGTGGTAGACGACATCGAAGGAGAGGTCGGGAAACGGGATTCCCTTCGCGAGATTCCAAAGAACCGAACCCCGATCGAGCCTCTGCATGCGCGCGAAGCGATCTGCCGTGAGAATTCCGAAATAGTGAAGCAAGCGACTGAGCCGCCTATGCCGCCCAACGCGAAAAAGCCAGCTCGAGTCAACGTTGTTCCAGTTCGGCGAGACTCGCGCGCTACTTCCGAGATTCAGGCAGGCCCGGCCATCCGCAAGGCGCCGGATCTGGAAATTCTGCGCTACAGTCATGCTAACGACCCTAGGAGCAGGCTTTTGCTGAGGCAAGTGGAACCGATAACCCGTTCGGCGAGAGGTCGCCCAGCGCCTTCGGCAGCAAGCCAGCCACAACCCGACGCGACACTAGCGCGATGCAGCCGTCTTCAGCGAATCGAGTTCTCGCATCGTACGGTCCGCAGTGAGTGATCTCTTCCGCCACATATTTTCGTACCCAGAAGTGATCGTGCGAAGAGATCTCGGATCGCATCACGAGGAATCCTCAACTAACCGCTTGCCCCGCGCCATACCCCGTAAGAGGCGAATCAGGGCAGCCAATCCCGCGCACCCGAAAGCTGCAGGCAAGAATTGATAGACGAAGGGCACCAGATTATACAGAGTCGATCCTCGAACTACCTCGAAAATCAAGACATAAGCCCAGTTGTAGAAGACGAAGAACCAAATGCGGTCTCTCCGGCGGTCGAACAATCTCCGAATGGCTCCGGCCAGCGCTCCCAGAACGGACGCCCTCACGATGAGATCCGGCCAACCTGCTCCAACGACGGATTCTGCGATTGTCCCGAAAGCGAGGCTCCCTCCCTGAGCGGCAAACGAGGAGAAAAAGGTGTTCGCATACCAATCCGACATATTGATTCTCTCGAATGGGAGCAGCTGCCTCGGAACGAGAGCGACGATGTCCGCCAGAGAGAACCTCCAATCCAAAGTGGGAAGCTGACTCGAAGCCTTCCGGACACTTAGATCGTAGACATTCCCGAAGATCACACTGAACTCGTTGACATAACTGAAGAATCCAAGTGTCTCCGTGCCTCGCGCTCCGGAGCGCGCAGTTCCAAGAACCGCGAAGAGCAGCAGAGCCATCGCGCCGCACAGAGCGACGAGGCCGACGCTCAGCCGCCGAACCCGAGTGTGGTACATGACAAGCATCGCCAAGCAAGTCAGCATGAGCTCCGTTCGACCGCCGAGCTGCACGAAGGCCGAAACAGCGACGACGCCTAGCCAAACGGCAATTAGCAACTGATACCGATGGAAGCGCTGGAACAAAGCGGCGAGGACGACGAGTTTTAGCACGAATGCCACGCCGCGAAGGTTGACGGCGATTTGTCGAAGAAGAAGCGGCAGGCGCTTCAGAACAAGAAAGGACTCCTGGTAGTTCGCGTAGGAGAGGTCGTAGAAGCGTCCGAGAAGGGCGAAGAACGCAAGGATCGCCAGAAACAGGATCGCGGCTGCGATGGGAATAGTTCCGTCCCACCGCCGTTCGGGTCTGTCCACGACATGGCGGCGTCCGACCGCGAGATAGGTGACCA
>JBAVHJ010000528.1:0-1707 GCA_049685715.1 Terriglobia bacterium
CGGTCCAGAAGTCGGCTTGTGGGAAGTGATCGCGATACTGCAGAACTGATCTCCCCATGGGCCATTCGTCCGACTGATCGGCCGTCAGTCTTCCTAATTTTCCCTCGTTTGTCAGACAGCGGCCCCACTGCGAGATCGGTCATCTCGTCACTGGTCGAATCGGTTACGTGCTTAGGAGAGAGAAAGACACCATCCCTAAGCCTTCGGCTTAGGTCGGTGCGGAGCAACTTAGGGCTCTCGAATGCTGCTCGCACATTCTCGAACAGGGTTCGGCTCTGTTCGCTTTGCGTCCCAGAACTGTTCGAATGGTGAAAGGGATTGTCCCACGAACACAATCTAGTCCGCTCGTGACAAGCATTTCTACTTCTGCTGTATAGGCTCTGTTCCTTCACTCAGGATCTTCAAGTAGCGCGAGTATCCGAAGAGGCGGGCTCGGCGCTTTCCCGTGACTTCCTTGGCAATGCCGAGGCGAACCAAGTGGTTCAGCGCGACCGTCACCGTAGGGATGGACAGTTTGAGCGCTTCGGACAGAGCACCGATGCCGGCAAGTGGTTTCTTCTGCATGTACTCATGAACGCGCAGCGCGGAAGATGCCGCGCGCCCGATTGTCTGGATTCGGTCTCGGTCTTTAGCGAAGAGTGTCAGAATCTGTTTTGCCGCTTCAGCAGCAGCGCGGGCCGTAATCTCCGTCCCTTCGAGAAAGAACGCCAGCCATTCTTCCCATGCACCCTCTGTCCGGACACGCTGAAGCAGATCGTAGTATTGGTCGCGGTTTGTTTTGAAGTACAGGCTGAGGTACAAAAGCGGCTCCCGCAAGGCGCCCTTTGAGCAAAGAAGGAGCGTGATCAGCAGTCGCCCGAGCCTGCCGTTGCCATCGAGGAAAGGGTGGATCGTCTCAAACTGTACGTGAAGCAATCCGGCTTCAACCAATACGGGGAGCTTATGTTTCTCGTCGTGCAGAAAACGCTCAAAATTGTCGAGACACTCCATCAATCGTTCTGGCGGAGGCGGAACAAACGCGGCATTGCCAGGACGAGACCCCCCGACCCAGTTCTGTGATCGTCGGAACTCGCCCGGAGTTCTGTTGGCTCCGCGCCCGCCGCGCAACAGTATGGCGTGGATCTCGCGAATCAGCCGGAGCGAGAGAGGGAACCCGCCTGCTATCCGTCGGAGCCCATGTTGCATCGCGGCCACGTAATTTGAGACCTCTTCGACAACATCAATCGGAACTCCTGGCTCTGCATCACTCTCAAAAAGCAAGAGATCGGAAAACGACGATTGCGTCCCCTCTATCTGGGACGACAACAGTGCCTCTTTTCGGATGTACAGATAAAGAAAGAACTTGGTATCCGGGAGCAAGGTTGTGAGACCATCGAGTCGGCCTAATGCCTGATTGGCTCGATCAAGATGTTGGTACAGCGCGCCCAACTCCAGAGGCGGATCGGGCGGAAGGTTAGGCGGAATGAACGCCCGCACCGATTCTCCGGCCACACTTGTCGTGACGTAGGTGCCGAGCCTCGGGTTGTTTTCAGTTGCCAAAGGTGTTGTGAAGGGTTCCTTTAATAAGCCCTCACGCTATTAAAAGATATGGCATTATGTCTTAATAAGCAAGGACGCGGCACCTTTCTCTCCTTGGCAACTTAGGCTCGTCTCAATGGTGCTTTGCATGTCGCTGCGGAGGAGGCTGTTGCGCTACACCTGGGATCA
>JBAVHJ010000529.1:0-14532 GCA_049685715.1 Terriglobia bacterium
AACACGGTCGGCGGGTGCTTTGAAGTAGTGGGAAAGGGCATTGTGGCTGGATTAGGCTCTCATGTCAGTTGGGACACCCGCATTGACGGTCTGTTGGCTCGCGCCGTGATGTCGATCCAAGCGGTCAAGGCGGTGGAAATCGGAGATGGAATCCAGAACGCCTATCGGACCGGGGCAGAGGTTCATGACGAGATTCTCTACCGGGAGCAGGAACGCAAGTTTGCAAGGACCTCCAACCGGTCCGGTGGCATCGAGGGGGGGATGACAAACGGGGAAGATGTTCGCGTGCGGGGTTATCTCAAACCCATTTCCACGCTGAGAACCCCTCTCAAGTCCGTCGACATCACGTCAAAGACCGTCGACGAAGCGGCCTTCGAGCGGTCGGATGTGAGTGTCGTCCCGGCAGCGGGCGTTGTTGCGGAGTCCATGGTTGCCTTGGTCCTGGCCGGATGTTTCCTGGAGAAATTTGGAGGCGATTCCCTCGGTGAGACCCGACGGAATTATGATGGCTATTGTGAGCAATTAAGAAACTTCTAGAGTGAGGCGTCATGGGTGTGGAAAACAGGATTTCCGTCGTCGAGCAGCAGCGACAGATCATGCGAGTCCTGCGGTACGGGGCGCAGGTTTTACAACAGAGAGCCTCACCCGTCGTGACTTTTGACAGCGAGCTCCGCCGGTTGTTCGACCGCATGATTGTCACCATGCACGTGGAGCATGGGGTCGGACTGGCCGCCCCCCAGGTGGGGGTCTCGCAACAAGTCGCCGTGATTGACATCTCAGGAGGAGAGGATCCCAGCAAGATCATTCGGATCTGTAACCCTGAAATCGTGGAGCAACACGGGAGGCAAAGCGTGGAGGAGGGGTGCCTTTCCTTTCCGGAAATCCGGGCTGTTATTTCACGGCCCAAGCACGTTTCGGTGAAGGGGCAAGACCCCGACGGTCAGGTCATCCAGATCGAGGCGGACGACCTCTTGGCGCGCGCTTTCTCTCATGAGATCGATCATCTGAACGGAGTCCTGATCATCGATCATGTGTCGGCCTTGAAGCGTGATCTAATCCGGAGGCGGATCAAGAAGAAGATTGCGGCAGGCGAGTGGGGGTAGGCCGTTTCAACCCACGCGTTCCCCTGAACGGATTCTCAAGCCATTCAAGAAATCGACCCCGCTCATTCGCCGGTGCCCTTCCGGCTGGACTTCCAGGAGTGTCAAGAAATCTCCCTCTCGCGTGAGCACCTGCGGAGGGGAGTGCGGGAGTAGGATCAATGTACCCGCTGCCACAGCACGGGCGAACCCTACCTCGTTTCCCTGTGTCCCCACTGTCTCGGTCTTCCAAACCTTCAGGCGTTTTCCCCGGAATGTGGTAAATGTTCCCGGCCAGGGGTTGAGTCCGCGAACGCGGTTGTGGATTTTTTTTGCCGGCCAATTCCAGTCGATTCTGCCATCCTCCTTCTTTAGAATCGGAGCCAGGGTTGCCATTGAATCGTCTTGCTTCCGAGGCAGGATGGAACCCTCCAGGATTCCTGATAGAGATTCCACCAGCAGTTCGGCCCCCAACTCGGACAGATGTGCGTGGAGGGTCTGAGCATTGTCCTCCGGCGCAATCGCAAATTCTCGTTGGAGAAGAATGTCTCCGGTGTCCAGACCCGCGTCCATTTGGATGGTCGTCACCCCTGTCGTGGTTTCCCCATTTGCCACGGCCCACTGGATGGGCGCGGCCCCCCGGTATCTGGGAAGTAGAGACGCATGCAAATTGATGGCGCCGTAGGGTGGTTTCTCGAGCATCCAGGCCGGGAGGATCTTTCCATAAGCGACTACGACAATAGCATCGGGACTGAGCTGCCCGATCATTTCCCGCATTTCTTCAGTCCGGATCTTCTCGGGGGAGTGGACGGGTAGATGATGTTGTAGCGCAAACTGCTTGACCGGCGGTGACATGGGCGTTTGCGAGCGTCCGACCGGACGATCAGGCTGTGAAAACACCCCGGCCACGTTGTGTCCGGCTTCAAGCAGCCTGGCAAGGGACGCGACCGCAAATGCTGGTGTACCCATGAAAAGGATTTTCATGATTTGGAAGCCATCAGGAATCAGCAGTCAGCATCCAGGTACGAAAATGAAACTTAAAATTTTCTCCCGGTTCTCTTGTATCACCGAGATTTCGGATTTATGAAACCCGTGGAATATGACGCCGAGGCATAATAGCCAACTACCGACCGCTGAAAGCTGATGGCTGTTTGCTGAAGGCTGATAGCTGCTTTTGGAATCGCACTTGTGACCGTATGTTTGCTATGATAAACTCTGATTTCGAAGCGCAAACGGGAAGGTTGAGCCCATCCTCACGAGAACAGAATAGCATTTCAAATGCTTGTAGAGAAGTTGAAAGTCATTGGTCGGACGCTTCTTACCGTGTTTATTCTGGTGAGCCTAGCGTTTCTCAGCGCACTGACGGCAATGCGGTTTGCGATCCGCGGTCAGGTCGTCCGAGTCCCCCAGGTGGTGGGGCTGGATCAGCCTCAGGGAGAATCGAGGCTGGCTGCGAGCAAACTGCTATTGAAAGTGGAGTCAAAAGTTTATAATGATACTCAAGCGGCCGGTGTGATTGTATCGCAGGATCCCCCGGTCGGGGCCGAGGTCAAGACACGCAGCAAAGTGAGTGTCGTCTTAAGCCTGGGGAGGCGCAGAGTCCCCATTCCTGATCTGGTTGACGGAACCCTGCGAGCGGCGCGGATCAAGCTGGTGAGGCAGGGATTGACACTAGGATTTGTCGCCTCGGTGAGCTCGACGGCGGTGGAGAAGGATCGCGTGCTGTGCCAGGAACCTCCGGCCGATTCCAAGGAGGTTTTGAGTCCGACGGTGGATGTCTTATTGTCGCGCGGGGCGGGAATCGAAGCCTACCTCGTACCCGATTTTATCGGGATGGATTTCAGGCAGGCTTCCGAGATCGTTACCGGCGAAGGATTTGTTCGTGGGGCCGTGAATCTTCAGAACTACCCTGATGTCGCCAGCGGCCTGGTTATTGCCCAGCAGCCGCCTGCAGGGAGCAAGGTTGTCCCAGGCGCCTCGATTGCATTTACGGTGTCGAAATAGAACTTCAGAAAACCGATGATTGAAATCCTACCCTCTATCCTGTCCGCAAATTTCGCCCATCTGGCCGACGAGATACGCACCGTTGAGGAAGCGGGAGCAACGATGCTGCACATCGACGTGATGGATGGCCACTTTGTCCCCAACATTACCCTGGGACCGCCAGTTATCGAGTGCATCCGCAAGGCAACCTCATTGCCCCTCGACGTGCATCTTATGATTACGGAGCCCGAACGCTATCTGCGGAACTTTATCGATGCGGGGGCGGATTCGATTTCCATCCAGGTTGAATCTACAGTTCATCTGGACCGTGCGATCCAGTTCATCAAGAATGAAGACCGCAACGCAGGAGTCGTGCTGAACCCGGGGACGCCGCTGACGATGGTCGAGGAGATCCTCGAGAGCGTTGATCATGTGCTGATCATGTCAGTAAATCCCGGATTCGGGGGGCAAAAGTTTATTGAGTATAGTCTCGACAAGATCGCGCGTCTGAAGGAAATGATTGAAGAAGCCGAGCTGGATTGCCGCATTGAGGTGGATGGTGGCGTTGAGAGCGGGAATCTCCGGGAAGTGCTTGAGGCCGGGGCTGAGATGATCGTGGTCGGCTCGCACATTTTCCATGCCGAGGACCCAGCGGAAGCGCTTCGCGAACTGCTCCGCATAGCCCGCCAGTTCGAAGGGGAATCGAGTGTGGGATCCGCCGCTCGGTTTGAATCTTGAGATGACCATCTGATGGATGGGAAGGAGAAGGATTGGTATGTTGAAACGTTGGGCGATGGGAGTGGCAATCGGAGTCTTGATCGGCTCACTTTACGGCTGCTTGTTTTTCGGCCATAAGAAGTCCGCCGCCGTGGCACCCACCACTGAAACAGAACCGGACAAGATCCTCTTTGAGCGGGGGGTGGCGGAAATCGGGAAAGGACATTACGACGTGGGTCGCCTGACCCTGCAAACCCTGATCAACACCTACCCGGACAGTGAATATCTTTCCAAAGCGAAACTTCAGATTGCCGATTCGTTTTACAAGCAGGGAGGGACGACCGGATTGGTGCAGGCAAAGGCTGAATACAAGGATTTCATGACTTTTTTTCCCACCGACCCGGACGCGGCTGAGGCACAGATGAAGGCCGCGATGACCAACTATCGACAAATGGAAAAGCCGGATCGCGATCGCACCCAAGCAAGAGCTGCGGAAGAGGAACTCAAGTTCATGCTGGCCCAGTATCCCAAGAGCCAGTATGCCCCCGAGGCCCAACAGAAATTGCGCGAAGTGCAGGAGGTTTTGGCAGAAGGGAATTTTCAGGTGGGGAGACAGTATTATTTGCGGCGTTCATACCGGGCCGCAGTGGACCGTTTCAAGGAAACCCTTCAAAAGTACCCGGACTACAGCGGACAGGATAGGGCCCTCTGGTTGCTGGGGGAGTCTTACGAGCGTTCCAATAATGACCGCGGCGCCGCGGACACCTTCGCGAAAATCGTCCAGTTCTTTCCGACCAGTGAGTATTTTGACAAGTCCAAAGAGCGCCTTGCAAATCTGAACATGCCGATTCCCGCCACCGATCCCAAGGCCGTCGAGGTCGCCCAGCAAGAGGAAGCCAACCGGGCCCATAAGGGGATGATGGGCCGTGTGTCGGGAATGTTAAGGAAGAGTCCGGACGTCAGTACAGCCCGGACCACTCCTTCGCCCATGCCTCCCCTGCCGACTGAAACGGCCTCCAAGCAGCCGCCTCCCCCCGAGCCGGGGGCGGGAGGCGCATCTGCTGAAATCTCAGTAGGTCGGGTGTCGAGTTCTCCTCCCAGTTCGAAGTCAGCCGCCAACCCTGACAGCAGCGCACCAACTCCTCCTCCGTCGAGCGACAAAGATTCAAGTCAACCCGCGGCTTCAGCACCACCCCCCGCCGACAGTAAAACAGGAGTGAGCGACGACAAGACCTCGTCCTCTGAGGCTTCAAAGTCGACGTCCAAGAAAAAAAAGAAGAGCCTGAGAAAGAAAATCTTGAGGTTTTAAGCTTCTTCCGTTTATTATCGGGGGAGTCTTGGGGCAAAGCATGCGTCCAATCGCCAAAGACGCATTAGGGAGGCGCCCAGCCAGAAAGAAGACTTCTCAATGCCTACAAAAATCCTTCTTGCCGACGATAGCATCACAATTCAGAAAATCGTCCATCAGACTTTTGAGCACGAGCCGGTTGAGCTGACCCTGGTTGGAAACGGGGATGCCGCGATTCGGAAAATGCATGAGATTTTACCGGACCTTATTCTCGCGGATATTTTTATGCCAGGCAAGAACGGCTACGAGGTCTGTGAGTATGTCAAGCAGCAGCCGGAATTGGCGTCTGTCCCTGTCATCCTGCTCGTCGGAGCGTTTGAACCGTTTGACGAAAAGGAAGCGGCTCGAGTGCTGGCAGATGATCACCTGAAGAAACCGTTTGCCCCCCAGATGCTGGTGGAAACCATCCGAAAATACGTCACGCTGGAGCCCGCTGAAAAGACCGTCAAGCTAACAACCTGGCCTGAACCGCCTGAGGAGACAACTCCTGCGCCTCCATCTGTACCCACTCACTGGCATGCGGAACAAACTCAAGTTATCCCGTTGACTCCACCGACCGATTTCAGTCGCGCCGTCACGCGACCGATTGTGGATGTCCCATTTTTGCCGCCACCTCCGGCGATGCCTCGGGAAGAACCGCCGGCATCGACCTCTGGTGTTCCTTTCGAAGAAGCCCGACCCCTGCCGGCGTTTTCAACATTCATTGAAGAGACTGAATCTCCTCTCGAGATCTCGCACGTGCATCAGTCCGCGGTAGAGGTTAGCCCTCTGAACACGCAGCCACTGGTTTCAGAGCCCGAGGCGGTCCCAACATCCCCAAGGTTCGATCTTCCTGTAGATAAGACCCCAACGGCATTGGAACAAGAACCCACTGAACAGTCAGCCCCGGTAATAACGGAGGAGCCCGCATTTCTCACGTCCGAGCCGGCAAATGAGCTGGAGCCCTTTACAGTACAAGAGGCAAGCGCCGAACATAAACCTGCAACCCTGAGCGAGAGTGTCGCGGAGCCTTCTATCCAAACACCGATAAAGGCGAGCGCCGAACCCTTACTGGAACCAACGTCTCTCGTTGCGGAAGGATCGACGGGAACCCGGGAACCAACGCCGGCTTCCATGACAGTGTCGGTGTCCGGGTTTGCAGCGGAGACGACCGTTCCGGGCGTCACGGACGCAGAAGCTTTTTCAGGGGTCGAACCCGAGGAATCGGGGCCAGTGCTCACGGATGAATTTAGAGAGTTTCAACGCGAACTGGTGCGCCACGCCCCCGACGTGCTGCCGCGTTTGACTGAAGAACCACTTATGGAACCGCCTCCCATGGAACCTCCACCACCCGTGGAGAGCCCTCTGTCGATGCCCGAGGAGGTCATGGGGCCGCCCGCTCCCCCTGCCCTGCCAGAAGAGACCCTTATCCCTCCTCCTTCTGTGGAACCCGCTGAGATTCCCGTAATGGCAACGCCGGAGGTCGCGAGGGAGCTTGTGTCCGCGCCCCAGGAGCCCGCAGAGATTCATTTGCCTGCTTCGCAGGACCAGGTCGAGTTTCCGGGAGCCATAACACCTCCGGTCACGCGAGGGGAGGTTTCCCAGGAAATGATTGATGCCATTGTGCAGCGGGTCATAGAAAGAATGTCATCGCGAGTTGTCGAAGAAATCGCCTGGGAAGTCGTTCCCGAGATTGCGGAGACACTTCTTCGAAAGAACATTCTGGAGAAGAAATAAAGTATCATTCAAAGACCTCTCGTGGTTCGGTCCCCAAGAGTTTTGGATGTCGAAGGTCCATCTGGTTGCTCTCTAACCATGGCGACCTGGAAGTCGAGCAAACGACCCGCCGTTCACCCTGTCCGATACTTCGCCTCAAACAACAAGCTTCCCCTTGCGGGGTGTGGAGTTTTTGCCGCTGCCGGCCGTGATGAATTTTGATTCATGCTATAATCGCTTGTTTTCAAAGCCACTTGGAAAATCCTTAGAAGGACGATCCTGGAAATGAAACGTGAAATCCCGAAAGTGTATGACCCCAAAGGGGCGGAAGAGAAATGGTACCCGTATTGGGAGTCCCATGGTTATTTCGTGGCTGACGTCAGCTCCCCCAAGCCCTCCTACGTCATGGTTATTCCACCCCCCAATGTCACGGGAACTTTGCACATGGGGCATATGTTAGTGTGCACGCTCCATGACATTGTGGCCCGTTGGCGACGGATGAGCGGCGACAATGTACTGTGGCTTCCCGGGATGGATCATGCGGGCATTGCCACTCAAAACGTCGTGGAGCGGCAGCTCATGGAGGAAGAGCACCTCACGCGGCATGACTTGGGTCGAGAGGAATTTGTCAAGCGCGTCTGGCAGTGGAAGGAAAAAAGCGGCGGCATCATCTTGAAACAGATGCGCCGGCTGGGGGCATCCCTGGACTGGACTCGGGAAAGGTTCACCTTGGACGAGGGACTTTCCCGGGCTGTGAGAGAGGTGTTCGTTCGGCTTTTCAATGAAGGGTTGATTTACCGGGCCAAGCGGATGATTAATTGGTGTCCGAGATGCACGACAGCTCTGTCCGATCTCGAGGTGAAATACGAAGAGCGGAACGGAAAATTATGGACGATTAAATACCCGCTGAAGGTCCCCGGAGCCGGTGGAGGGGGCGAAGAATTTGTGACCGTAGCGACTACCCGTCCGGAGACCATGCTGGGGGACACGGCCCTGGCAATTCATCCCCGCGACGAGCGGTATTTCTACTTGAAGGGGCGGATGGCGGTCTTGCCGTTAATGCAGCGGGAGATTCCGATTGTTGAAGACGAGCGCGTGGATCCTGAGTTTGGAACCGGGATCGTCAAGGTCACGCCAGCGCATGATCCAAACGATTTTGAAGTGGGCTTGAAAAACCACTTGCCCCAGATTTCGATTCTCGACGAACAAGGACGGATCATCAATGCCGGCCGATATAATGGGCTGGATCGGTTCGTCGCGCGCAAGGAGGTCCTCGAAGACCTGAAGACGCAGGGTTTGCTGCTCGATGAGAAGATCCATCTCCACAATGTGGGCAAGTGTGATCGCTGTGGAACGGTCGTGGAGCCTCTGATTTCCACCCAGTGGTTTATGAATATGAACGATCCCGATCCGGCGAAGAATCTTGCAGCCCCGGCGCTCAAGGCCGTCGAAGAAGGCTATATCCGGTTTGTGCCTTCCAGCAAGATCAATGTATACCGGGAATGGATGACGAACATCCGCGATTGGTGCATTTCGCGACAGCTTTGGTGGGGTCATCGCATCCCGGTGTGGTACTGCGGGGGGTGTGGTGACACGGTGGCCCTGGTCGCAGAGCCCACCCGGTGCGAAAAGTGTGGGAGTGATCAACTTCGTCAGGATCCGGATGTGTTGGATACCTGGTTTTCCTCACAACTCTGGCCATTTTCGACGCTGGGGTGGCCTGAGGCGACCGAGGATCTTAAAAAATTCTATCCCACCACCACGATGATCACGGCCGCCGACATCATTTTCTTCTGGGTCGCGCGAATGATCATGAGCGGACTTCGGTTCATGGGGCACGAATCCCTGCGTGCTGGCAATCCCGATATGAAAAGTTACCTGGATTGGGGTCCGCAGGAGTGGAACGCCTCCATCCCCTTTCACACCGTGTACTTCAATGTGCTGGTTCGGGACGCCGAAGGGCAGAAGATGTCGAAATCCAAGAAGAACGTGATCGACCCCCTTGAGGTGACGGAGCAATACGGGACCGATGCGGTGCGTTTCACCCTGGCCGCGATGGCCGCTCCGGGAAGTGATATTGCCTTGTCCAAGGAACGCATGGAAGGGTATCGCGCCTTTGCAAACAAGATTTGGAATGCCGCACGGTTTGTTCTGATCAACCTTCCGGAAGACCCTATCGAATATCATCCGGACGAAGATCTGAATTGCGCGAAAACGGTTTTCGATCGATGGATTCGCTCACGGTTGGCTTCGGTCACTGACGAAGTTAATCGTGCCTTGGAGGAATTCAGGTTCCACGAGGCCGCTCACGTCGTCTACCAGTTTTTCTGGCACGAATTATGCGACTGGTACCTCGAGTTCGTGAAGCCCGCTCTGACCGATCCCCATATTCCGCGGGAATCACGGGCAGTGCAGACCCGATCGCTGGTGGCGGTGTTCGATTATGCGCTGAGATTGCTCCATCCGTTCATGCCGTTCATTACCGAGGAGTTGTGGCAACAACTGCCGGTGGCGCGGGGTTCCATCTGTGTGGCGCGATTCCCTTCCAATTTGAGCAAGAGGTATGCGGACCAGGAGACCGAGAAGGTCGTGCAGTTGCTCCAGGGCGTCGTCACGGGCATTCGGAGCCTGCGGGCGGAGAACGAAATCGGTCCTTCTCAACGGATCCCGGCCCACGTCTACCTGGTCGATGCCCGCCAGATTGAAGTGCTGCGTCCGTTTGAACCCCAACTTCGGATGCTGGCGGGGCTGGAGACGATCGAGCTCTCGACCGGCGACGTCACGGTTGCCAAAGGGCTCAAGCATATCGAAGCGGATTTTGCCGTACTGATCCCGGCCTCGGTAGTCGGAAATCGAGAGAAGGAGTTTGAGCGGCTGACTCGCGAAGACATGAAGCTGGACAAAGACCTCCAGAGCATCAAGAGTAAACTCAGCGATCCGAAATTTCTCGAGCGCGCTCCGGAAACGGTCGTCGCGGATTGGCGTGCCCGCGAACACGAGCTCCAGACGAAACGTCGACGCATCAAAGAAAACCTGAGCGCGTTTTCGGGGAACTGAGGCTCGCCCGATCGCTTTCAAGTCTCTGACCGGGCGACTGGGAAATCGAACGGATAACTCCGGGTCCCGGCTAACAGGAGCCCATGGACCCCATCATTCCTGCGGAGAGCCTGATTTCACAAATCGGAATTATTCGTAGTTCCTGCGGCTGCCCAGCGAGGGCTTGAGAAGTACCGTTCATTCGTCTGTAGGTCAACCTCTTTCAGGCGCGCAAAATTGGATGCACTGGCGGGCTCTTAAATGAATCCCAATGGATGAACCGACGGTTAGAAAGATCGACAAGCTGCTGAAACTCATGGTCGACCACGCCACGGTGGTTGTGTCCGGTGAGAAGATAGCCAAGGAATTAAGTGTCACTCGATCGCAGGTTTGGCAATGGATCGAAAATTTACGGGCATTGGGTTGTGAAATACAAGGCGTTCAGGCCGCGGGGTATCGACTGAAGAAGCTGCCTGACCTTCTGGCCCCCGAGCTTGTCCAGCGGGAACTCGGTGCAAGTTCCTTTGGGAAAATCATCCACCATTTTCTAGCCATCGACTCAACGAATGATTATGCCACCCAACTCGCGATCTCGGGGGGGGAGGAGGGAACTGTGGTCCTTGCCGAGGAACAGAAGTCCGGCCGAGGCCGCATGGGCCGCCCGTGGCATTCTGAGCCCTTGAAAGGGATCTATTGTTCGGTCATCCTTCATCCGACAGTACCCCCCGCTAAAGCCCCATTGTTGACCCTGGCCGCGGCGCTGGCAGTGCGGGATGCGGTTTGCCGGATGGGGGATCTGAACGTGGACATCCGCTGGCCCAATGATTTGATGATCGGAGGGAAGAAGTTCTGCGGTATCCTCGCCGAAATGAATGCGGAGGTTGGGCGGATTCGATTCGTAGTGATGGGGATCGGCGTGAATGTGAACCATACCTCCTTTCCCAAAGAGCTATCTCACCTGGCCACGTCCTTGAAATTGGAGACCGGAAAAAGCTGGTCGCGTATTGAATTGACGGGTCAGATGCTCAGACGTCTTGAATCCCTCTGCCGTGAACTCGAGAAAGGCGGGGGAGACGGGATCATCAAACGCTGGAGTGAAGTTTCTTCTTACGCCAGCCATAAGAGAGTCGAAGTGGTAATCAATGGAGGTTCATATTTTGGCGAAACGACAGGCTTGGATGAGAACGGTTTCCTCCGGGTACGACGTGACGATGGACGGATGGAAACGGTTTATACCGGTTCCGTCGTGGATGCCGGCGAGCCGGTGGAAGACTCGTGAGAATTCCATACTTGAACCGACCTCATGAGAACTCCTGCGGTACCCTCAGAACGGATTTGGGAGGACAGGGATGATCCTCGTGGTGGATGTCGGAAACACGAATACGGTTCTGGGTGTTTATGACGGGGAAACGCTGTTGAATCACTGGCGCCTGTCGACGCGGCGTGAAGCCACGGTGGACGAGTACGGCATTCTTTCCCGCAACCTGTTTTCTCTCGCCAAAATTGATACGTCAAAGATCTCGGGAGTCATCATTGCGTCGGTGGTTCCCCCCCTCGATCCCATCCTGAGGCAAATGGCGGCTCAGTATTTTCACCTGCAGCCGATGTTTGTCGAGCCGGGGATCAAAACAGGGTTGGCCGTGAAATATGATCCGCCACACGATGTGGGGGCAGATCGCATCGTCAACGGGATTGCAGCCTGGAAGAAATATGGCGGGCCGGTGATCGTGGTGGATTTTGGCACGGCAACGACCTTTGATGCGATTTCCAAGAAAGCAGAGTACCTGGGTGGGGTAATTGCCCCTGGGATTGTGATTTCGTCGGAAGCGCTCTTCGAACGGGCGGCTCGACTCCCGCGCGTCGATATCCGGCCCTCCCGCAAGGTCATTGGCACCAGCACCGTGGGATCGATGCAGTCAGGCCTTTTTTATGGTTATGTCGGGCTGGTCGAAGGGATTATCACGCGGATGAAGAAGGAATTAGGAGGCGCCCCAAAGGTCGTGGCCACGGGAGGTCAGGCGGAGATGATCGCCAAGGGTACCCCCGCCATTGATTATTTGGAACCCGATTTAATTCTGGAAGGTCTTCGCATCATTTATGAGTTGAATGCTTGAGTTTAAGACCAAGCGCGGGTCTGACCAGGCGCCGGGCTCGCAGCGATTCTGGATTCACCGGACGGGCATGCTTGCCGCTCCCCACACCCCGTTCTCCCTGATCAAGAGAACTCTTCTCCTCAGGGAACACCCGGGGCGATAGGAACTGATTTTTCGTATGGGGGTTCGTCGCCTTGGAGCCGCATGCACAACTACTATAACTATTTTACAGAGGTCGAGGAATATTTCCAACAAAAGCGGGGAACGTGGATGCTCCTCTCTACCCTCGACTGGGCGTTGATCGACACCTGGCGTGAGGCCGAGATCCCCCTCGAGGTTATTTTTCGCGGCATCGATGCCACATTTGAAAAATGGGAGAAGCGGCGCGGCAGAACTCGACGCATCAATGGCCTCGCCTATTGCCTGCAAGAAGTGTTGACGGCCCACCAGGAGTATAAAGAAGCCGCCGTCGGGAAGGGTTCCGCCGCCCGGGTGACGCGTGAAGAGCTGTTCAGTCCGCAGGAACTGAGATCGTTCTTCCAGGGAGTCCGCGCCTCGATCAAGACTGCCGCCGGGGACCTTCGGGGCGAGTCCCCTGAGACTCGGCCGGCTCCTTCGGAAACGGGGCAGGCGACGATTCTCCCGCAAGTACCAGATCCTCAGGGACTCGCAGGAGATCTTGAAGCCCTGGTGGTCTCCCTGGAAAAATTGGAACGGGAATTTCTTCCGGACACAGATTCTCAGGGCCTTGATTTCGAGCAATTGGAGCGTCGACTGGGAGCCATCGAAGAAAAACTATTGTCGGCCATCAAGAACGCAATCGATGACCGGACACTCGCCGATTTGGAAACCGACGCGGACCAGGCATTGGCCCCTTACCGGCGAAACATGCGGGCGGAGATGATCTTGAATTTGCGAAAACAGTTCATTCACAAGCGGCTTCTGGATCGTTGGTCTCTTCCCCGTTTGAGCCTCTTTCATTTACAGTGATCCGACAGATTGAACTCACGATCGAGAAGCTGGTCTATGGCGGCTACGGCCTCGCCTTTAGTGGGGAACGGGCCTATTTTGTTTTGAACGCATTGCCCGGAGAAAAGGTTCTGGCCGAAATTATTCGCGAAAAGAAAAATACCTCGTTTGGGAAGACCATTGAGATCCTCGCGCCGTCGCCACTTCGGATTGAGGCCCCATGTCCGCATTTCATGCATTGCGGAGGCTGTCATCTCCAGCACCTGGATTACACCCAACAAATACGATTCAAGGAGGGAATCCTTCGGGAGACCTTTCGACGGATCGGCCAGATTGCCCTCGCGGATGTTGAGGTTGTTCCGAGTCCTGCCTGGCATTACCGGACCCGCGCCCAGTTCAAGGTGTTAAGACGCCCGGCTGAAATCAAGATTGGGTTCTTTGCGGCTCAATCCCATAGCCTTTGGGCCATCGACACGTGTCCTTTGCTTGCGGACAAGCTCAATCAGGTGCTTAGCTCCATTCAGACGGAGCGAAACAGATTCCTTCAGCCAAGCGTCACCGCTGAAGAGTTTCAGATTCGCACCGTGGCGGACGAATCCCAGTGGGCGATGGATTACTTTGGACTCCCTCCCGAATTTGACTTTGCGGACGATGACCCCTTCCTGGTTCCCGAAGGGAATCTTGTTTACCAGACACGGCACGGCAGGTTTCAGGCGGGCAGCAATTCCTTTTTCCAAGTGAACCGGTATCTTCTGGAGGAGCTCGTGTCCAAAAGCCTTGAGGGAGCTTCCGGATCGAAGGCTTTAGATCTGTTTTCCGGAGTTGGGCTATTCACGGTGCCCCTTTCCAGGAATTTTGAGCGCGTGGTAGCTGTCGAAGAAAACCCCAATGCGGTCAGTGACTTGAGGGAAAACCTGAGGGTGAATGATTGTCCCAATGTGGAGGTGCGAAAGGGCAGGGTATCATCCACCTTCTTCCGGAATGGAGACGATTGGCGAGGCGTTGATTTTGTCGTGTTTGATCCCCCCCGACAAGGTGTCGAAAACAAAGTGCTTCGACAGCTCAAGGAGTATGAGGTTCCGGAATGTGTCTATGTGTCGTGCGATCCAACCTCGATGGCCCGCGACCTGAAGATTCTGTGCGCCGATGGTTATCAGTTGACTGAGACTCTGCTCTTTGATTTCTTTCCGCAAACCTACCATTTCGAAACCGTGGTCCGACTCCATCGCTCCTTTTCAGCGTGACGGTGCTCCGTTCACCGCACCAAACTCCAGCCGGCTTGCGATAAGAAGCCGGGTCCTTGAATTGATATTGCCGTCAAGGGTCCCGGAATGCCGGCCAAGCGCTCGGGTTCTGAAATAGATCGGTCCGATCCCCCGGTTCAAATTTGGGAATTCAGATTAAGATCGTTTCCTGATAAACTCAGGTGTTGTTGAATAGTGCTCTGCCCCCCGTTCATTTCCCCTGCCCCCGTTAACGACAAATGAGAGCCCCGTTGCTTTGGGTTGCTGCGAGTTTTTGTGCGGGGATTGCCCTCTCCGAATGCGTGGTCGGCGGTGTCTTCATACTGCTCATGAGCTGCCTTGATCTCATGATCCTGGCATTCATTGCA
>JBAVHJ010000530.1:0-2397 GCA_049685715.1 Terriglobia bacterium
GCGTCACGCGGTGGCCTTCGTCCGATGTGCGGAGTTCCCCGCACATGTGAGTCCGTTTGGTCGTGCCAAGAAAATCGAGAGCCACAAATAAACTCCTCTCCAAGGATGGTGGCCGGAACAATGGGGACAATCCCTGATCAGAGGGACAGTCCCCGGTGTTCAGAGCGTCAGGAAATTCTTCAAGATGATCTTACCCTCGGTTGTCAAAATCGACTCCGGATGAAACTGCACCCCTTCGGTGGCAAAGTGTTTGTGCCTCAATCCCATGATTTCCCCATCATCACTGCGCGCCGAGATTTCCAGCAATTCAGGGAGAGAGCCTTCCTCCACGACCAGGGAGTGGTACCGCGTCGCCGTAAATTCCTTCGTCACATTTTTGAAGATGGTTTTCCCGTCATGACTGACCCGGGAGGTCTTGCCATGCATCAGGCGTTGTGCGCCGACGACCCGGCCGCCAAAAGCGTAGCCGATGGCCTGTAGACCCAGACACACTCCCAGGAGGGGTATCTTCCCCGTGAACGACCGGATGCACTCCACAATTATTCCCGCGTCTTCCGGCCGGCCCGGCCCGGGTGAAATGACAATCCGATCCGGATTCAAGGCGCGGATCGCATCCACCGTCACCCGGTCGTTTCGATGCACCACAATATCGGATGCCATCTCCCCGAGATATTGAACCAGGTTATAGGTAAAGGAATCGTAGTTGTCGATGACGAGAATCATGGGCTTCGGGTGGTAACGATTCTTGTCGTTACCTTGTGGCTCAAAGTCCTTCCTCGGCCAGTTCAATCGCCTTCAAAGAAGCGCGGGCCTTGTTGATACATTCCTGGTGCTCCCGTTCGGGAACCGAATCCGCCACAATGCCTGCTCCCGCCTGGATGTAAGCCCGCTGGTTCTTGAGGACGATGGTCCGAATAGCTATACAGGAATCCAGATTGCCTGAAAAATCGAGATAAAGGATTCCCCCGGCATAAATGCCCCGCCGCGTGGGTTCCAAGTCGTCAATAATTTCCATGGCCCGAATCTTGGGCGCTCCCGAGACGGTCCCTGCAGGAAAACACGCCCGAAGCACATCAATCGCGTCGAGACCCTCTTTCAACTCCCCTTCAATGGCCGAAACCAGATGCATGACGTGGGAATATTTCTCGACGAACATCAATCGCTGAACCTGGACCGAACCGTATCGGGCGACCCGGCCGACATCATTCCGTCCGAGATCGACCAGCATGATATGTTCCGCGCATTCCTTTTCATCCTGCTGCAGTTCGATCACCATCTGCTGGTCGCTCACCTCATCAGCGCCCGGGGCGCGCGGCCGCGTCCCCGCAATAGGACGATAGGAGATCTTCTTTCCCTGAACCTTGACCAGCATCTCGGGGGAAGAACCGACAATCTGAAAATCACCCAGCTTGAGATAATACATGTACGGCGAGGGATTCACAATCCGCAGGGCACGATAGACCTCGAAGGGATGGGCCTCGCACTTCCTTTCGAATCTCTGGGAGAGCACGACCTGGAATATATCGCCGGCCGTAATGTGCCCTTTCGCCTTGTGCACGGCCTGCACGAAGGCCTCGGGAGTGAAGCTGCAATCCACCGGAGAGGTGGGGCCGGCGGTGGCCATTCCCGCAAGGATCTTCGGTTTGGGCAGGGGGCCGAGGAGCAACCGTTCCATGGACGCAATCTTTCGAACCGCCTTCTGATATTTCTCCTTGAGGGAAAGTCGGTCGCCTTGCTCTTCGGTGAGTACATTGGACACAATAAGCGCTTGGTGTCGGACGTGATCGAAGATCACCAGATTGGAGAAGAACAGGAGCACGGCGTCATCAAGATCAAGATCTCTCGCATTGCGGTCTGGGACGTTTTCAATCAATCGCACGAGGTCGTAACCCAGATAGCCCACGGCGCCACTGGTGAAAGGAGGAACGCCTTCGATCCGGACCGGCCGAAATTGATTCAATTCTCCGCGCAGTAGCTCGAACAAATCCTGGCGCTTGTGCTGCGAACCGGCGGCCGAGGAGATGAAAGCTTCACCATCACGATAACGGAGAGAGCGGAAGGGCCCGACGCCGAGAAAAGAATACCGGGCTATGGTTTCACCTCCCTCCACGCTTTCAAGCAGAAAACCAAAGGAGGACTGGGCTTCCAATTTCAAGAAGGCTGAGGCGGGTGTCAGCAGATCGGCGGTGATCCATTTGAAAACAGGGACCACATTGCCGTCGAGGGCAAGTTTTTCGAACTGGCTCCAATCGATGGGCATTTGGGAAGGACTCATATCCTCTCTGCGCGGGGAAGGACACCGCCGCAAGCCACCCCAACGGAGTGGATAAACACCGGATTATATCATCCACATCATCTTTCCGGGGATGCGAGAAGGCTCGGGGGGAGGTTATGAAG
>JBAVHJ010000531.1:0-4662 GCA_049685715.1 Terriglobia bacterium
ATAAAAGCGGAACCCAGACAAGTGCTCCTGGTGCCGAGAGGAACTTGGAGTCAGCTCCCAGATTCCATAAAGCAGAGACGGCCGCAGCCAAGTCCTCATTTTCCTTCATCCGCTGCTGAAACCGGCGCACCCCCTTGGAGTGCGGGAGTTCCAACTCCCGCTTTGCCGAAAGGCAGGACTCGAACTCAGCACTCCGCCGAGGCGTTTGGTGGAATTTCCAGCTCAGGCCTTGTTGTTGGGTAGGCTGGACCTGAATGATCCCCTACTTCCCGGTGGGGGGATTAGAGTTTTGGCGTGGGGGTGGTTCACAAAAAGAATTTCGGAGGAAGCTTTCAGATTCCATGTGGAATTGTGATAACTTGACCCCAAAATTACGAACGGCTCAGCACAAACAATCTCACGTCCTATTTTTGATCTAAGACTCAATCTGCTCGACTATGACATGATCGGAATCTCCATTTCAGATTTGGTTTGCTGGCGAGGGATTCCATTTCATTGTGGATCCTCGGGGACAAAGCGACAGGTACTGCGCTATAGGAAGGACAAAGGAGAGTCGGCATGTCCACACAAGCAGCCGAAAGGTGCTTCCGAGAAGGCTTGACTCATTTCCTCAAAGGGGAGGATCGGAAAGCCGAGACCGCATTCCGTTCCGCATTGGCCGAGGACCGCAACCACCCCGACGCCCTTCACTTCCTCGGGTTCGTCGCCTTCAGGGCTGGCCAGAGCGCGCGGGCGCTCAGGTTGGTAAGGCGATCCATTCGGCTGAGACCGGCGCACGCCGGCTTCCGTTACAACCTCGGCCTCATCCATTATGAGCACAACCGTCTGCGAGGCGCCCTGGCTGCATGGCAAGCTACCATACGGCTCGACAAAACAAATGAAGATGCTCACACCAACATCGGCATAGTCTGTCTGAGACTCAGCCATTTCGAAAAGGCTGCCGAAGCGTTTAAAAAAGTCACCTCCCAGAACCCATATTCTGCTGTGGCGTGGGGAAACCTCGCCGTTGCTCTTGAGCAATCCGGTCGAAAGGACGAGGCCCGGAACGCTCGCACTCATGCCCGCACCCTGAATCGGGATTATGAATCGCTTGTTCAGTTAGGCAATGCCCGCCTCCGTGCAGGTTCCTGCGATGAGGCACTGGTGGCGTTCCGGCGGGCGGTGAAACTTCGATCTTCAAACCCCCTAGCTATCCTTTATCTCGGTCACACCTGGAGCGCGCTCGATCGCCGCGACAAAGCCTTGGAAGCTTACCGACGAGCCCTTGCACTGGATCCAGGAAACGCCACCATCAAATACTTCATCGCCGCACTCGGAGGCACCTCTGTTCCGCCGGCACCGCCCAGGGATTATGTGAGGGCTTTTTTTGACCAGTTCTCGCTCGACTACAATAAGCATCTGGTCCGGAAACTTCAGTACAAAGTTCCTGAAGCCCTTTGCAGGATTGTCAGGAAGCAGTGGGCGAACGACAGGATGATTTCTAAAGGGCCGTTTCGAAAGAACAGATCAGCCAATCGCCGAATCGCTTCTCGACGAGACCTCAAAATTCTCGATGCCGGCTGCGGGACTGGATTGGCCGCACCTTTGCTCAGGCGATTGGCCGCTCGTCTGGTCGGCATCGACCTATCGCCCGGCATGATCAATAAGGCCCGGGCCCTGGGGATTTATGATGAATTGATTGTCGGCGGACTTGCGGAACAAATGCGCACTCGCCTGCGGGCCTTTGATCTGGTCTTTGCGGCCGACGTCTTTTGCTACCAGGGAGATCTGGTGAAGATTTTTAGCGCCGCGTTCAACACTCTGAGGCGGGGCGGCCTGCTGGCATTTTCGGTTGAGTCATGCAGTGGATACAATTACGTTCTCCGACCCAGCGGTCGTTATGCCCATCCCCAAGCCTACATCCGGCGACTGGCCAAGGAAGAAGGGCTGGTCGAGCGTCGAGTCCGTTCGGTTACCCTTCGCATTGAGAAAGGTCAGCCGGTCGCCGGTGATTTGTTCATCTTCCAGAAAATCTGAAGAATTGGAGGACTTGGGCTGCTGCGTCATTCGCAGACCACCGGCATTGCGCTCGTAATGGGCACTCGGCCCCGAAAGAACGGTTGATCACAATCGGGAAGAAGGGTTGGCCGAAGTCGTGGCATGCCGCTGAAATGAAGATTTGGAAAGAGACGCCCTGATTGAAGTCATGGGTCAATTTCCGTGAGCGGCAGTGAACCGCCTTTATTTAACAACCCTGGAGTCTCCACACGGCTGGGCAATCCGAAAGATTATGAACTCCGCGGGTTTCACTGGAGCGATGCCGATCAAGAGAATCAATCTGCCATTGTCAATATCATTCTGGGACATCGTTGTTCGGTCGCATTTTACAAGGAACGCCTCCTCCGGCTTTGCCCCCATCAGCGCCCCATTCCGCCACACATGAATCAGGAAATCCGTAACGGATGCCCGAACCCTTGCCCAGGTGGTCTCTTGATTCGGCTCAAACACCACCCAGCGCGTGCCGTTCTCTATCGATTCCTCAATGTAAATCTGAAGACGGCGAACATTGACGTACTTCCATTCGGGATCGTTAGACACCGTCCTTGCCCCCCAAACAAGAATCCCTCGGCCCGGAAAGCTGCGGAGACAGTTAATTCCCTGACTATTCAGGGAATCCTGCTCGCCCCTGGAAAGCGAGGCCTGGGTTTCCAGTGCTCCTTGAACCAGGGTGTTAGCGGGAGCTTTGTGCACGCCTCTCTCCACATCGGTTCGCGCATAGATTCCGGCAATATGCCCGCTGGGCGGAACAAAATCCTGAATCAGGTGTATTTGTCCCTTCTCTTCGACCTCTATCGAAACCATTATCCAGGGATAATATAAGGCGCCGGATCCATTCTTAGAAGACACCCTACTCTTCTGGGCTGCTACAGCATCCGGATTTGCATTTTCTTGAGAATCGAGAACACAAAACCGGTACCTCATATTTTCGCAATGAGTAATCATCGCCTGCTGAACTGCGGGGGAGGTCCCTCCTGGAACACAAACAATTTTGACTTCATCGACACCAATGAGTGCTTGCAGGCCTGTTCTCTTCCCGTTGCCTCCGTCAGTTCCCACATAATCTCCATCGGTGGCCCCCTGCCTTACCCGGACAACAAAACAGCGAGTCCCACCATTTTCAAAAAAACCTCTCACCGAGGGAGGCAAATAGGGAGCCTGATCCTTGTGGTATCTTCCAAACCGTGTGACAAAATCTCCCCAGTTCGTGATGAGGGTAGGAGTGTCAAGCAAAGTATCATTATCAACGTCGCCATTCCTGACGTGTTCCGTCATTCCCACAAATCCAACGGTGCTGGTGGGGACACCTTCAATCGGTTTCTCCGCTGCTTCACTCTTTTCCACATAGACCCCCGGCGCTAAGTATTCTGGCATGATGGATTATCCTTGTGATTTCCAATTCTTCGAGTGATTAACAAGAGGGCTAAACATTCCAGGATCAGACCGGGACTTGAGACATTCAGTGGATCAGCATCGATCCAGCGGAACCGTGGAGGAGTTCTTTATCTTCCCCCGTGGCCGAGTTCCCATGGCCTGGCCGTTGCACATTCAGTGGAAAGGCGCATGGTATCACATTACTTCGAGGGAGAATGAGCGGCAGCTGATTTTCCGGGATGTCGAGGATCGCCGCGAATTTCTGGGCGGGCTCAGCCGCGGCCGAGGGCTACCAGAATAGACTCTCCCACCCCATTGCAATGGCCAAGAAGATCTGACCCGAAAATTCCTGACTCGGGGTGCCGCAGGCATGTGTTCTATGCAGGCCTGCGAAGATCAGTCCCTGACGTCGTTACTCCTTCAGGCAAGGTAACCTGCAAACCCCCCTTGGGGGACCACGCCCACCGACCGCCTTCAGGACTGCACCCGCAATTGTCGGACGGTGAGGGGAATCCGTTGCCCGTGTGGACAGCCTCTCCCAATCCGGATCTTGGGGCGCCACTGGCCGTCGTTCCACGTTTTGGTTCTCGCAGTTTCCAGTTCTCTGCACGGATCGAATTCTAGCGAGCTCGGTTAAGCAACGAATTTCAAAGTGAAATCTCCTTGAGTTAGGCAGTTTGCAAAAGGGACCCGGCTGCCATCCCATTTGGTCTTAATCCCCCCAATCCGCCACGGCGGAGGGGATGATTCAAGTACTACCTCCCGAGGGAACCTGCACACTCGAATCCCCTCATTCGCCCTGCGGCCAAGGAGTGCGGGCTTCCGTGTCCCGCCTTACTGAATGGCCGCATCTGAACGAACCACCAGCTCCCGCTGGTGGGATTTTCACGTCAGGCCCGGTCTGTGTAGGCTGAAACTTAATGATCCCCCACCTCCTGGTGGGGGGATTTCAATCTTGGCATGGCGGCGTGATGCGCAACCTGCCAGAGCCCTGAAAACCATCTGCAACGTGGCCCTATGGGGGAATCTGCTCGGGGTGCCGCATGTCCCCCGCGGCGGACATGCCTTCGCCTGCCACAGTCCAGAGAACCGTCGTTGCACGTGATCTGATGGGGACAAGCACTCCTTATGGAAATTTGAAAAATGCCTGTGAAATTCGGACCTGTCCCGAATTCCTGAGTGGTTCCTCAGAACCTTGAACTTGAAACTTTGAACTTCTCCTTCCCTACCCCCTATCACCCAACACCTATA
>JBAVHJ010000532.1:0-1861 GCA_049685715.1 Terriglobia bacterium
ATTCAATGTGGATCTCCTTGAATCCAATCTTCCGATTGGTAATCGCTTCGATCTTGATCTCCTCAGAGAACGGCATTCCATTGCTCTGAAGATGCATCCGTTCCAATCCCCGTTTATAAAATACCCACATCCCCGATTGGGAGTCCCGAACCCATCGCCAGAATAGGACCGAGAACACGAGCGAGAGAATCAGATTCCCAACGCGGTGTTTGAAGGACATCGCCTGTGGGTTAAGGATGGGAAACCGGGAGGCAGAAACAAATCCAACCTTCTCATGGAGCAGGGCTTCAATGAGATAAGAGATCGCGTCCACCGGATAGGAATGGTCCCCGTCGAGGGTCACAATGACGTCACCGGCGGCATGGAGGAGTCCCGTCTTGTAGGCGCGCCCATACCCCCGAACTTCCTCGGAGACCACCTTGGCACCCAGGGATTGAGCCACCTCTGCAGTTCGGTCCGTCGACCCGTTATCCACCACAAGGGCTTCATCGACAAAGGGAGGCACGCCGGCCAAAACTCTCCGAATCCCGTCTTCTTCATTCAGACAGGGAATGACCACCGTAATCCTTAGATCTTTGTACATAGCTCCCCAGCAGAACGGGCGGATTATACTACACCGGTTGTATCGGCCATTTGAAAAGGTTCAAGGTGTGGCAGGCAGTAGCGCCCACCTCGGTGTGCCCACCCGGCAATCACCGTGGCGAAAGGGGAAGGGGTGAGCCTCGAGGCTGAACTGCCTTATTTCCATCGAGAGGTGAAAGACGGCGACTGACGTCACCCCGGTCAACTGTTCGGCGGCCATGCAAGAAACTGCATCGATAACAGGAGGGTTTCGCATTGCGGCCCGTACCCTCAGGAAACCCGAAACACGAACATGGAATTGCCTACATTCGCGACGACCTGATATTTGTTCATCCAGTCAAGGCCGAGCGCCTTCTGCCGAGCCAACCAGTGCGCACTCACGGCATAAAATCCCGGCGGAGGATATTTCACGATCACGGCATACTCATCTGCCGTAGGGCGAAAACAGTGAATCCCATAATGTTCGGGATTATCAAACCTCGAAAACGAGTGAAGGGTAACGAAAGGGATGCCCTGCCGGTCCAGAACCTCTTTCAACACCTTTAGATCCTGCCCCCAATCCACGTTCGAGTCGTCCAGCCACTCTATCCCGTGGGCCGGCCCCCTCACGAACTCATTAAAATAGGAGAGATGATTAGGGAATGCCATCAGGCTCGAAGAAACATGCCACACGAGAAGGCATCCGGCCGCCCATGCGGCAATCCTCTTTCCAGTGGGAAAAGGGACGACTCTGCATGAGAGGATCATCAAGAAGGGAAAAACAGGAAGAAGGTACCGCACTCCCAAGGGGTCAGCCAATGCACACACCGCGGAGATGTAGACTGCAGCGGGAAGGATGAGAAAGACAGCCGCTTTCCATTCAGACCGCCAACTTCTGATAAGACGAATCAGCCCAAGAAAAACCATAATGATGAATGGCGCCGTGGCCTTGACCAGAAACGCCACCAGGAAGTAGTACCACCAACCACCCGTCTTCAGGTTTCCATGCAAATAATACTGGAAGTAAGGACGATGGTTCTTGTTGACTTGCTCCAGTCCCCGCAAGTAAAGGGTTGGATCGAAAGAACCCAGATACGCAAACTGTGCGATCAGACCGACGATACAGACAAAGATGACAATACCCAGAATTTTTGCCCGGTCCAACCTTAGGAGCGACTTCCAGATCTCCTGTCGCGGAAGGGCCAATTCAGCTTTTTCTTTTCGACGGGAGGAATTGCGGGACTTGCGACCCCGAACGTCCTGCATGTCACCTCCTGGCGCCTGCAGCTTGGTGGGATCC
>JBAVHJ010000533.1:0-9808 GCA_049685715.1 Terriglobia bacterium
ATCGTACACCACGCGGTTGACACCCTTGACTTCGTTGACGATGCGCGAGGAGGTTTTCTCGAGGACTTCGTAAGGGAGCCGGACCCAATCGGCCGTCATACCATCGAGGGAATGAACGGCGCGGATCGCGACAACGTTTTCATAAGTGCGCGCATCTCCCATCACCCCCACTGACTGGACCGGCAGCAAGACGGCGAAGGATTGCCAGATTTTTGTATACAGTCCGGCCCGTTTGATCTCATCTACCACGATTTCGTCCGCATCGCGCAGAATCCGGAGGCGCTCTTCGGTGACCTCTCCAAGAATTCTGACGGCTAAGCCGGGGCCGGGAAAGGGCTGGCGTTGAAGGATTTCTTCCGGCAATCCGAGGGTGCGGCCCACCTCACGCACTTCGTCTTTAAACAATTCCCGCAGAGGCTCAATCAGCTTCAAGTTCATCTTCTCGGGGAGTCCTCCCACGTTGTGGTGGGACTTGATGGTGACGGAGGGCCCTTTCACCGAGACGGACTCTATGACGTCCGGGTAGAGGGTTCCCTGCACCAGGAAGACCGGCGGTTTTCCGGAGGGATGCTCGTGCGCCAGATTGCGCGCAGCCTGTTCGAACACCGCAATGAACTCGGCGCCGATGATCTTGCGCTTCTGTTCCGGATCAGTGACCCCGCGCAGCTTATTAAGAAAGTGCTCGCTGGCGTCGACCCCGGCGACATTCAATTTCCGCTGGTCTTCCCGGATTGACTCCAGGTTCGACAATCGAGCGAGTACCTGGGAGTACTCGTTTTTCCGAAGGACTCCGTTGTTGACGAAGATACACGTGAGCTGATCGCCGATGGCCCGATGGACTATCGTGGCCGCGACTGTGGAATCGACGCCGCCACTGAGGGCGCAGACGGCTCGTGCCTCCCCGACCTGCTCGCGGATTCGTTGAACCGCTTCTTCTACAAACCGTGCCGGGGTCCAGGTGCCGTGGCACCCGCAGATTTTCATGACGAAGTTTTCGAGAATTTTCCGGCCTTGCTCCGTGTGCGCCACCTCGGGGTGGAACTGCAAGCCATAAAGCTTTCGTTGCGGGTCTTCGGCTGCCGCGATGAGGTCGCCGGAGGTGGCCACGGTCTCAAACCCCGGTGGAGGCTGCGCAATGTGATCGCCATGGCTCATCCAGGCAGTCGAGGTTTTTTGGGTACCCTCGAACAGCGCGCTCTTTCCGTGCACCGCCAGTTCGGCGCGGCCATATTCCCGGCGCTCTGACTTTCCGACCAGCCCGCCCAATTCATGCGCCATCAATTGAAGGCCGTAACAAATCCCGAGGACAGGAGCCGCCCGAGTGCCGGAGGCACGGGCCAGAGAGAGGTATCGCGGATCGCATCGCAGCGACCCCTCGGCAAGAACAGAGTCCGGACCTCCCGAAAGGATGATCCCCCGCGGCTGTTGTTCCATGGCCTTTTCGAAGGGGAAGGTGCAGGGGACGATTTCGCAGTAAACGTGGAATTCGCGGATACGCCGCGCAATCAGTTGGGTGTATTGTGACCCGAAATCCAGAATGAGAATTCTTTCCTGAGTGACTGGGAACGTGGGATGTCCCTCCGGTTGCATCCTCGGAAGAGGAAGTCTACGTGCTCTTGTTTGGAAGCAAGAATGGTGCGGTCATCGAGTCCGGGTTACACCGATCGACCGCGGCGGACTCCTGCACCGGGGGCTCTGGTTAGAACGTTCTTAGCCCCCCCGGTCCCGTTTCGCAAAATGGCGGGGCGATCCAGGCACTTCACTTGGCTGCGCCCCCCCCAATCCCCGCTACCGTGCCACAGCCTCTTGGGGTGACGGATCGATCGCCGGAAGATGTCTTCGAATGGCCTCCCCGAGGCGGCGGATGCCTTCTTCAATGTTCGATTCCGTTTCCTTGGAAAACGCCAATCGGATGGTGTTGGTTCCACTGCCGTCCACGAAAAAGGGTTGTCCGATGACAAATGACACATTGTACTCATCCATCGCGGTGTGGAGCAGGGCCAGCGCATCGAAGCTTTCCGGGAAGGTGACCAGGACAAACAGCCCGCCGTGCGGTCGGTTCCACGTGACCTCCTTGGGGAAATACGTATCGAGCGCTGCTAGCATGGCTTTGCAGCGGGATTCGTAGAAGGACCGGATGATCGGAATATGCCGATCGATCAGGTTGTCCCGCAGGCATCGATAGATGATTCGTTGGTCGAGCGAACTTCCGCAGATGTCCCCCACCTGTTTGGCAAATTCCATCTTGTGGATGATCTCGGGGTGAGCCACCGTCCAGGCCCCGCGCAGTCCCGCCGCCAGCAACTTTGAGAACGTCCCAAGGTAGATGACATTCTGTTCGGTGTCGAACGACTTGATCGGAACCAGCGAGGCCGGATCCACCCCGGTAAAGTAGATTTCACCATACGGGTCATCCTCGACCAGGAGGATATGTTCACGCTGGAGAATCTCCAGCAGTATCCGGCGACGCTCCCATCGCAAGGTCACCCCGGAGGGATTCTGGAAGTTCGGGATCGAGTACATCAGCTTGATGCGCCGGCCAGCCCTTCGAACCTGCAGAATCTTTTCTTCAAGATCCTCGAGCACGGTCCCGCCCTCATCGTGCTTCACCCCGACGAGAGTGGCGCGGTAATTGGTGTATGAGAGGATGGCGCCCACATAACTGGGTAATTCAAACAAAACGACATCGCCGGGATCCAGGAAGATGCGGCCGACGAGGTCAATCCCCTGCGCGGAGCCATTGGTGATGATTATGTTTTCAGGGCGGACCCCGGTGACCTGGCGGCGTTCCATGAACGGACACAGCGCCTCGATCAGTTTGGTATGGCCCACGGTCAGACCATATTGCAGTGCGTTGGCGCCCTCGTCCCGCAGGATCTCCTGGGCAAAGCGTGAAATCTCGGCGATCGGAAAGGTCTCCGGATTGGGCATGCCGCCGGAAAACGCGATGATGCCTTGTTTCAGAGCGAACTTCGACATGGCGCGAATCGCATTCTCGCGCATGACCCGGGCATCTTCTGAAAAGTAGGATTGAATATCAGTGCTCATAAATGATTTTCTCGGAAAGAGGGAGGGAATGGGGTGCGACGGCGGTTTGAGGTTCGAACAGGCAAGCAAAGCTTGCCAGGTTCACCACAAAAAGGTAATAGAGCAAAACGCTTTGAATAAACCAGAAGACGGCGCTGGTCACAATAACCAGAGGCGCCCACACCGCGCCCAGAACAAAATTGGCTGCCATATTCAACAGACCAAAGATGAGGGTGAACAGACATCTCAAGACAAAAATGGTCAGTCCAATTCCAATGACGGCGCCAATCCTCTTCTGGATGACCTCAGCGGTGCGCCGAATTGACTCCCGGAAGGAGAGCTTTTCAAAGACCACCGCAATCTGGGCCATGTCAGTGACGAGGTCGACGATTGCCCACATGAAGAACATCAGGGTCAGTCCCACAGTCACACACACAATCGTCACCCACGGAGCGATGACCTGGGGAAGGTGAGTCCCCAGCAGGACCGATCCCCAGAATACCCCCACGCTGAGAATCACGACGAGCGCCGAGAAGAACACATAAGAGGCATTCACCATCCCAATGCGGCCGAAGAAGGACCGGATATCCCGTGCAAAACCACGCCCTGCGGAATTCGGGCTTTCGTTTTGCCGTTCCCGATGAAAGGCATCCGCCAGCATCCCCACGATGCCAGGGCGGAAAATAGAGGCAAACAGCAGCCACATCGCTCCGGACAGGATGATGACGAATAGAAACAAGTGCCAGAGGTCCGGTCCATAGCGAATCAGAAGTCGCTGGACCTCCGCCGAAACGAAAACGGGGACCCTGGAACGGAGCATTTTCAGTTCGGTATCGGAGAGGATCACGCTTTTGAGAAAAAAGCTGGATCCGGTGAGGATGAAAAGCACGACAAGGATGGCGAATGCAGTGCGCCAGATCGTTTCGATGGCTCCGATGCCGGGGTATCGACGGGCAATGCGAAAGCCGGTTCGAACGGCGTCAAATGTCGTCATAAGAGTTATAGTCCAGCGAAGCAGGGCCGCCCTCAACGACCGTGAATGCCGTCCGAAGCGCTGTCTCCCTCGAAGAAGATCCCGTCATCCGGACCCGTTCCGGGGTCATCCAGTCCGTCATAACGAGATGCGATGGGAGTGTTCCTGCGGATTATGCTCGGGGATCGTTCGCCGGGGATGCACCATACCAACGATCTTGGAAAACGGTCCTGAAAATGCGTAGATCGATGCGAGAATGAGCAGGACGTACTCCGAATAATAGTAGATAGCCCCGATCAAGAGGGCGATTCCAATGACCAACACAAACGGCTTGCGGCTGCGCAAATCCAGGTCCTTGAAGCTCGGATACCGGATCGTGGAAACCATGAGGAAGGCCAATACCGCGAGGATGGCGATCCACGCCGCGCTGAGCTGCCATTCCGTCAGGCTGTTAAACTTAAAGACCCCCGAAATGAAATGGACGACCGCAGCAATGAAGGCGGCGGCGGCTGGAATGGGCATCCCCACAAAATGCTTCTTCCTTGGCAACTGGGCGGTTTGTGCTGGAGACCCGGTCTGAATGTTGAATCGGGCCAGCCTCGCGGCTCCGCAAATGAGATAGGCAAAGGAAATCACCCAGCCAATTTGGTGGATGTTCTTCGCCGCGTGCGACCCTTCGACCGGCACGACAGAGCGGATGCCCCACATAAAGGCCAGCACCGCGGGGGCAATACCAAACGTGATCACGTCGGCGAGGGAATCAAACTCCAGTCCAAACGCGCTAGTGGAGTTCGTCATTCGTGCAATACGGCCGTCCAACCCGTCGAACAGAATTGCCAACCCGATCGCGATCGCCGCAGCATCGAAATCCCCCTTCATGGAACTGATGATGGCGTAATAGCCACAGAAGATATTGGCCGTGGTAAAGAGGCTGGGGAGGACGTAGATACCGCGTCGGAACCGCTTGCTTCGGAGGGGGCGCGATTCCTTCGGGGTCTCCTGGTTGATGTCGTTGATGTCCATGTCAGACCAAATAAATCACGGCGGGAGCCGCCCTCGCGGCCGGTCCGCGATGAACCTGCGCTATCGCAAAAAACCGGATATTATTCCGCCTTCAGTCGGGCAATAATGCTCGAGCCCCCCCGCACGTGATCCCGCACCTGAACCCTCACCTCGACATCGGGCGGCAGGAGGCAATCCGTCTTGGAGCCGAACTTGATTAACCCGATGCGTTCGCCGCGAAGGACCGAGTCTCCCTCTCCTTTGTAACACACAATGCGGCGTGCAATCAAACCCGCGATCTGAGCGACCTCCACGGTCACACTCTTGGCGGCAATGGTCAATCGGTTTTGTTCGTTTTCCGCGGAGACAGATTTTTTGAAGGCAGCCTCAAACTTCCCCTTTTGATAGCGCACCGCCACGACCCGCCCGGTGATGGGGGATCGGTTGATATGCACGTCAAAAACAGAGAGGAAGATCCCAATTCGAACCCGCTTCGAACCGTTGACCTCCACCGACTCGACCTCCATGACGCGGCCATCGGCGGGAGAGACGACCGCGAGCGGGTCGTTGGGTATCTCCCGCTCAGGATCCCGGAAAAAATACAGAATGAAGAGGGTGAGTGCGAGGGCCGCCGCGGAGGCGGGAAACCAGTGCAAGACATAAAGGAGGAGCGCGGCGACGAGCAAGGGAAGCACAAAGATCCATGCATCTTTAGCAATTTTCATGCGGGTCCCGGATCAATCGTTCAATGGATGACGCCCCATCCGCCCCAGACGTTCTTCAGGCTCCCTCCACCGCTTTGACGATCATGACATCCCTGATAAACAAAAAGTGGGGGTTGTCCACCCCCACTTGTTTTCTGAAAAGTTTGAATTGTAAGAACCACGTAATCCAACGAGGGGGTGAGTCCGAAAAATCAACTCGATTCTGATTTCGCGGCCTCCTTCAGTTGGCGATCGGCTGCTGGCGGTTTTTCTGGATCATGAATTCCATCTGATCTTTCATTTGCAATTTCAACTTCTTGAGGTTTACTTCCTCCAGCTTTTCCTGTTCGGTGAGATAAGATTTGTGAGCCAGTTTTTCGAGTGCCTCGGAATAGCGAGAGTGTTTTTGGACCAATCGGCGAAAATCCTCGCTATCCCTCATCAATCGTTCTTTGATGACATCCGTGGCGGTGGCCTCAGCCATAACGGACCTCCTAGGGTGGGTATTCAATGACTTCCTACGCACCTCAGAGGCTAGCACAGGTTTTTAACTGGAGGCAACCGAATTTGAATGAAAGGCACGAGGTTCACTCGGGGAGACGGGACCCCAAGGAGAACTTCCGGAACTTCCGGGGGAAAACCACGAGGACGCCCTTTTGTGCGACAAGCAGAGGCCCCGGCCTCAGCGATTCGGAAAGCTGATCTTGATCTCCTTCGCCTCCCGGATGTCCTTCAGCCTGACTCGGATATTGTGCGGTTGACCAGGTGGAAGGTCCGGGGCGAATCGAAGAACGTACTGTCGGTTGAATGCCTCCTGAATCGTATTGAGCCGTGCAGCGAGGTCCTGCACCACGCTGTGGTCGATATTCCAGAATGAGAGGCCCCCGGTCGCGTTCGCCAGGTCGGCCATATTGGAAGATCCTAACAGATCAAAAAGTTGTGAAAAAGGAACGGCTGAGGGGACCCAAATCGTATGGACCACGACATTCTCTTCACGTGCTTTCTTTTCCGCTTGCTGAAGGTCCGTGTTAAACGACGGACTGATTTCATCCTGCAGGGTGTCGTAGCCCGGACCTACCATCACAATCTCTTTGCGTCCTTCGAGGTCCTTGAAGCGCCCGATGACTTCTGAAAGTGAGACAAAAGCATTCAATGGGACCTCTGAGGACACGTCCCTGAGAATCGAAATGGACTGTGCCGCCCGCTTCAAGTCGGTGGTAAAGGGGACCACCACGTTGGCGTGATTGCGGTCAAGCGTGGCCACCATGACCTTCGTGCCACTGGGCATCTGGGCGATGAAGCTCCGCAGGTTGCCAAGTTGATTGTTCATGGACGTCGCGATTCCTTCTTCAAGCACCAGGGCCACATACAGCGGCGACTGGACAGGTGGCCCCGCGACCACTTGGACGTTCTGCAACTGCCCGTGGTCCGTCACCGCGAAATTCGAGGCATTCAGCGCCGGGAGCGACTGTCCGCCTTCGAGGGTGACCGTGAGAACGACTTCAGAGGGTGTCTTGGCCTCAACAGGTGTGGTGCTCAGGGATGCGGTAAAGACCGCAAACAGGATCGCGGCGGCGGTGAGCCAGGACGTCGAAGCGGGCATTCGCCTCCCGCATCGTTGCCTCATCGGTCGCATCGGAATCAGAGAATTCATTTGAATCGCCTTTCTTCACAAGGTTGACTCGTCGAGAGTCAACATCATCGCACTGCGGAATTTGGTTACCTCCTCTTAGATTCACTGTAAGGGAAAAAGGGTTTCTAGGATTGGCATAAAGACTGAATTTCGAAAGGCGAGTTCAGGAAGAGGCGCTGGCTAAACCGAACCAAAGAGGTTCAGGACCGAATCAACTTGGGCATGCAAGCATCCCGTTTAGGGGGAAGAACTAAAAGAGAGGGAAGATCACACACAGCGGGGCTCAAGCGCCCAATCCACAGGGAGGAAATGATGCCGTGACAGAACCTCTTAGATCGCAGGTCAGCGCGAGTTTATCCCCCTCCCACAAAATGCACGATCTCGAGGGTGTCACCCTCCCTCACTTCCCTTGAGGCCCAGTCTTTGCGTTTGACGATCTCGCGGTTGTGCTCGATGGCAATTCTTTCCGCCGGAAGACCCAGGTGGGTGACACAGTCGCGCAGCGAGAGGTTTTCTGGAACTTGAACTTTTTCACCGTTGAGGAGGACATTGATCATGTCGAGTCGGCGGCCCTTTTCTTCGAGTCATTCTGCTTGCACGAAGCTGCGAATTCTTTCTATTTGGGTGTTGACCTTACAAAGAGAACCTTGAGTTCCTGACTGGGGTCGGGCTTTTCCACGCGGAACAGCATGGCCGCCGCGACCCGGTGGGACAAGGGGATCTTAATCTTTAGACTGAGAAAACCCTCGTCATCGGTGATGCCACTCAATCGCTGGGTCTGGATCCCCTTCCCAAATAACTCCACCAAAACTTCGGCATTCGGGATGGGTTTGGCATTAAAAGTTTCAATAATGCGGATGCGCATTTCACGCAGATCCTCTTCCGTGCTCTCGTCCAACTCCGGGCTGACCAACTCCACATGAGGGGTGATCAAGGTGTCGGGGGGGAGAGGGCGTGCTTTTGGCTTGGCGCGTTTCTGCTGTCTTGCCGTGACCCGTCCGGATCGAATGGCCTGGACGATTGCATAGTGCTGCTTCTCGAGCATCTCGCGCAGTTTATCCTCGTTGAAGGTTCCCGATTCCAGAAACTCCTTGTACGAGGTCTTCTTTGAGCCGAGGACGGCCCCCCCCTGGTAGATCATCGATTCAATCACGGGGTTATTGCGCCCACAGTCTTCTGTCTGCACGTGGTAATCTTGTTTCTGGAAGGTGACTGAGGTATTGAGTCCTGTAATCATTGTTAAGGGTTTCAGGCTCCAACTTCGAATAAGTGGCGCCTTCATTATATGGAAGATAGGGGCGGTTTTTGGCAACAAAAATCTTGACACCCTGTAAAAGCAAAACGTATAGTCCTCGTTTTGGCCTACCAAAACTTGGCCTCCATCGTTCCAGTGACCTGTTATGCTGCGAAGTTATTTACCCATTCTGATTCAACTCATTCTTGTTTCCGTGATCGGCCTTGGCATTCTTGGGTTGTCGTATTTGGTGGGGAAACACAAACCCACTCCTGAGAAGTTAATGCCCTACGAGAGCGGAGTCCGTCCCACCGGTTCGGCCCACGAACGTTTTGCGGTCAAGTTTTATCTTACAGCGATGTTGTTCATTCTATTCGATGTGGAAGTGATTTTCCTTTATCCCTGGGCGGTCATTTACAAAGAACTGCTCTTTTTTGGTTTTTTTGAGATGCTGACCTTTATCCTGGTTGTTCTCGCCGGGTACGTATATATCTGGAAAAAGGGCGCACTCGATTGGAATAAGAATTGAGATGGCAGGTGGAGCCGAGTTGCGGTGAGGAAATGAACTTATCGGGACAGCCGGTCGGTTTTTTGATGAGTTTTGTGAATTCTTACACTTTCATGGGTGTTAAGCCATGTTGACCATTCCTCAAGGCCTGGAGAGCAACACCACCGTCAAGCGCTTTCGAGAGCAACTGGGCGACGCTCTCCGCGAGGTGGTTACTTTTCAGGGGGAAACGACACTGGTCGTGGACAAGAGTCGGATCCTGGAGATTTGCCAGTTCGCGCGTGATGATGACGCCCTCCAATTCAATTTCCTCGCCGACCTGACGGGAGTGGACCGGATGCCCGGGGAACCGCGCTTTGAAGTGATTTACCATCTCCTCTCCCTTTCCCGCGCAGAACGTCTGCGTCTGAAGGTTCGTCTCGGGGAGAAGGACTGCACTGTGGGCAGCGTGACTTCAGTGTGGCCGACGGCGAACTGGCATGAGCGCGAAGTGTTCGACATGTTTGGAGTTGTTTTTGAGAATCATCCGGACCTTCACAGGATCCTGTGTCCGGAAGAGTGGAACGGGCACCCGTTGAGGAAAGATTATCCGATGCTCGGCTACGAAGAAAGTGCTCCTGCTCCCAAGCCGCCAACGAAGCGTGGCTGGTACAGTACGATGAGCGATTAAGAAACCGGGTGCGGCTCCCCGCGGGGGGCCCGGAGCACCTCGGACGTCGGTAATCGC
>JBAVHJ010000534.1:0-1786 GCA_049685715.1 Terriglobia bacterium
AATACGCTCCCTGTGCGATTGAGGTTTTCTGACGATGCATTGCTTCTCCCCTGGTTGGCTCACCTCCAGAAACAGGCTTTTGAGATCCGGGATTTTGAGTACACTCCCTTGGGATTCATCCAGAGATGGGCAGGTGTCCCCCAGGGACGCTCACTCTTCATTACCCTTCTCGTGTTTGAAAACTATCCTCGAGAGGCTTACTCGCAAGCCCCCGATGAGCACATAAAGGTCAAGTTTTACCAGTCCATATTCAGCACTCACTATCCCCTCTTCACCTTTGTCTTCCCGGATCGACAGTTAGCGATACGGATCATGTACAACCGGACCCAGTTTGATGATGCCGCGGTCACGCGCATGCTCGGCCACTTCCGCACACTGCTGGAGGGCATGGTTGCAAATCCTGGCCGTCGTGTCCTCGACCTGCCGATGCTCACCCAGGAAGAACGTCATCAGCTGCTGGTGGAGTGGAATGAAACAGCCCATGAGTATGCCAAAGATAAATGTATCCACCAGCTCATTGAAGCGCAGGCGGCGAGCACTCCGGACGCTGTAGCCGTCACGTATGAAGAGCAGGGGATGACGTATCAGGAATTGAATGCGCGGGCGAATCAATTGGCGCATTGCCTGAGAGAGCAAGGCGTTAGACCCGATGTTCTGGTAGGGCTGTGTGTGGAGCGGTCTGTGGAGATGATGGTGGGTGTGCTGGGGATCTTGAAAGCCGGGGGCGCCTATGTGCCCCTGGATCCGGAGTTCCCCCGGGAGCGGCTGGCTTTTATGCTGGAGGACAGCGCGGCGCCTGTGCTGGTAACGCAGCAACACTTGCTGGAGCGACTGCCGGAGTCCGGCGCCACAGTGATTTGTCTGGATCGCGACGTGAAGACGATCTCACAAGGACGCCAAGAGAACCCGGTGACCCAGACCAATCCGGACAATCTAGCTTATGTGATTTACACCTCCGGTTCCACGGGAAAGCCGAAGGGAGTGCAGATTCCGCATCGCGCCGTTGTGAACTTCCTGAATTCGATGAAATCCAAACCAGGGATCGATGCAAGTGACGTGCTGGTGGCGGTGACGACGCTGTCGTTTGACATCGCGGGGCTGGAGCTTTATCTGCCTTTGACGGTGGGCGCTCAGGTGGTGATTGCCGGCCGCGAGGTCGCCTCCGACGGGAGTCGACTGGCGCAGTTGCTCGCCAACTCTCAGGCCACTGTGATGCAGGCTACCCCCGCCACTTGGAAATTGCTGCTGGCAGCGGGGTGGCAAGGGGATCGACGCCTGAAGATGCTCTGCGGCGGAGAGGCCCTGCCGCCGGAGTTGGCCAGAGAATTGGTCGAAAGAGGTGGGGAGTTGTGGAACATGTACGGTCCCACTGAAACGACCATCTGGTCGACCCTCGCTTGCGTGAGCGGGCGGGAGGAGAAAATTACCATCGGGCGGCCCATCGACAACACCCTGGTGTATATCCTGGATTCCCACGGTCGCCCCGTTCCGATCGGGGCGCCGGGAGAGCTGCACCTGGGGGGCGACGGGGTAGCGCGGGGATATCTGAATCGGCCCGAGCTGACCAAAGAGAAGTTCATCCCCGATCCCTTCTGCGACACACCGGGATCACGGATTTACAGGACCGGGGACCTGGCGCGGTGGCGGGCCGACGGCACGATCGAATGCCTGGGACGGATGGATCATCAGGTGAAGCTGCGGGGATTCCGCATTGAGCTGGGAGAGATTGAGACGGTCCTGCGCGAGCAAGCGGGCGTGAAGGATGTCGTTGTTGTGGCGCGCGAAG
>JBAVHJ010000535.1:0-10877 GCA_049685715.1 Terriglobia bacterium
AAAGAAAAGCGGCGAGTCATTCATGACTAAAATGAATAACGTTCAAGGAGGATTCGGCAGGGAATCAACGTGGTTCCCTTACCAACATCATGCCCAATAATCGCAGGGTGGCGTACTTCTCCATGGAAATTGCCCTTGATCCGGCGATTCCTACTTACAGTGGAGGTTTAGGTGTGCTCGCGGGAGACATGCTCCGCTCCGCTGCGGACCTGGGTGTCCCCGTGATTGGGATCAGCCTGTTGCATCGGAAAGGGTATTTCCGGCAACGGATTGATGAGAGGGGAATTCAAGCCGAGGAGCCGGAGGTTTGGAATCCCCAAGAAGTGTTAGTGAAGGTGGAGTCATTGGTCAATGTAACGATCGAGGGACGCGTCGTAGCGATCCGGGCATGGCAGTACTTGATTCAAGGCCATTCAGGGCATACGGTGCCGGTCTATCTTTTGGACACCGCCCTGTCGGCCAACACACCCTGGGATCAATCCTTGACTGACTCGCTTTATGGCGGGGATGATCGCTACCGCTTTTGCCAGGAAGTCGTGCTGGGAATCGGGGGCGTGGAACTGCTTCGGAGCCTGGGCGAGGATCATATCGAAAACTTTCACATGAATGAGGGCCACTCGGCGCTTCTCTCCCTGGCCTTGCTCGAACAGGTTCTCGAAGGGCGCGATTTGAGTTCAGTCACCGAGCAGGATGTGGAGGCGGTGCGACGCAAGTGCATTTTCACGACCCACACTCCGGTGCCGGCCGGCCATGATCAATTTCCACGAGAACTGGTCTTCAATGTCCTGGGCGAAAAGCAGGAGAACTTATTGCAGAAGACGCGCTGCAGTTCGAACGGCGGCTTGAACATGACCTACCTCGCGCTTCGCTTCTCTCACTACATCAACGGGGTGGCGATGCAGCACGGGGAGGTGTCCCGGGACATGTTCCCGCGATATCCGATCAGCGCGATCACCAACGGGGTTCATGCGATGACTTGGGTGTCGCCTCCATTTCAAGAACTTTTTGATAAACATGTTCCCGAATGGAGGCATGATAATCTCTATCTCCGATACGTCATTGGGATCCCCACCCAGGAAATTCGCGAAGCTCACCTCCGCGCGAAGCGCGCCTTACTGGAAGAGGTCAAGAAACGCACTGAGGTGTCCATGGACGAGACGGTCATGACCATCGGGTTTGCCCGACGTGCCAGCACCTACAAGCGCGCCGACCTCCTCTTTTTCAGCCCTGAACGGTTGAAGTACATTGCTCAAAACGTAGGACCTTTCCAGCTCATTTTTGCGGGGAAAGCCCATCCCTACGATGAAGGAGGGAAGGGGGTAATCCGGCGCGTCTTTGATGCGGCCGCCGCATTGAAGGACATCGTAAAATTCGTCTATCTTGAGAACTATGACATGCATTGGGGGCAAATGATTACCAGTGGGGTCGACCTCTGGCTGAATACTCCGAAAAGACCCCAGGAGGCCTCCGGAACCAGTGGCATGAAAGCTGCCTTGAATGGCGTGCCCAGCCTCAGTGTGTTGGACGGATGGTGGATTGAGGGACATGTGGAGGGGTTTACAGGTTGGGCGGTCGGACACGGCCCGGGATTGCTTGAGGATAACTATGCCGAAGCTGCGTCTCTATACGAAAAACTGGAGCTGATTATCCTCCCCATGTTCTACGGGCGCCCGCTTGCGTTTGCGAAGGTCATGCGCTCTGCCATTGCCCTCAATGGGTCATTCTTTAATACTCAACGCATGGTGTCGCAGTATGTCTCCAATGCGTATACGTTGGATCATGAGTGAGGGGGAGAAGGTGCCAGGTGTCGGGTATCAGGTGTCAGGGAGAGATAAGATCTACAGCATGGATTTTCAAGGAAGGGAGTTGTTGCCTCGGCGTTGAAGCTAGATGTTACAGGTCCCCGGCGGAATGCTTATTGCATTCACCTGAAACCTGACACCCGACACCTGGCACCTATTCTCAAGCCATTCTAATGGACTGAATCCTGTCGCCTTTCGAGATTTGCCGGATGACCTCCATCCCGACCGTAACGCGCCCGAAAACGGCGTACTGACCGTCGAGCGTGGGTTGCGGGTTCAAGGTGATGTAAAACTGGCTGGACGCGCTGTCGGGACTTGAAGCGCGGGCCATCGCCACAACTCCTGCGGCATCATGCTTTAGTTCGGGATGGATTTCCAGTTTGAGGCGTTCTCCGGAACCGCCGGTCCCATCGCCTTTTGGGCAACCCCCCTGGACAACGAATCCCGGTACGACGCGGTGGAAGGTCAATCCATCATAGAAATTCTTCTGTACCAGTTTCGCAAAATTTGCAGCTGTGTTGGGTGCCTTTTCAGTAAACACCTCGAATTCGATCCGTCCTCTGGAGGTTTCAATGACCGCCGTCGGTACTGCAGGTTTGGGCGGTGGCGGGGGAGGGGCCACTTCCACCGGCTTCTCCGGTTCCTTCTTCTTTCGACGCCAAAAAAATACCATATCGACTTTTCCCTCCTCATGATGGATAGGATTTCACCTATTCAGATTATCACAACTTTCATGCTTCCTCCAAAAAACCGGAGTGGAACACCGGGGATTTCCTGATCAACGGGGAACCGGGGCGATCCCCGCCGGGGTCCACATGTTCATAATCCCGTGTTCGATCCTATGGCTTCACCTGCGAAAGCAGCCCGATTATAAGCCTTCGGAGTCGGGCAAGGCGTGTGATCCCCATCACCGTCAGTGGCGACCAGCGCTGCTTTCATTTCCACAGGCTGATCCTCAGCGCGAATTGATTCTTGGGGCGACCTTCATCGGAAAAACAAAAAAGGCAGTCTGCGCAGACTGCCCTTTCCCAGCCAAAATATTTTCGAAAATACTTGGATGTTGCTTCCTAATACCCTCAGTCCGCTACGTCCTTTGAGAGTAGTCGTCCTTCGGGCAGACCCAGTACATGCCGCCGGGCCGGTCGGCTGATCTGACAAACTTCACCGCCACCATACTTTCGCCGCAATGAGGGCAGGACTTCGCATAATTCGTCACGTCCCGGTCGGCCATGCTAGCGCGAGCTGTCTTCGAAATTTTTTTCTCCGCCATGTCAGTTCGCTCCTTTCCTGCTTCGCGCCATCTTGGGTCTTGCCTTTCGGGGCTTTCCAGATCCGCTCAAGCACAGAATAAAAAGGCGAAAGAATACAGAAAAGCCCGTGTTCACGCAAGTGATTTTTTGCACAAAACAAGATTTCCGCACCTCACCTTGACGAGGATTTGGGTGGGCCCGAGGCTTCTTTTCACCTGAGTTCCGAAGTTAAGGGCGTCACTAAGCGTGAGGTTCTTCGATCCGAATCGATTGGGATGGAATTAGAGAGGAAGGGAAATGTCTCTTCCGTGAAGGAACCGGAGAAAGAGGGAGAGACGTCTGACTCTGTTCTGTCGGTCCATGCTCTTTGAGCAAGACGGCTGCCGCTCTAAGCCCGGAGACATCTGAGCTTTTTTGTCAAGCATTTTTGATTTGCTACGCACTCGCCGCGACCGGCTCGGGTGACGCGAGCGCGGCGCTCAGCGGTGAACCGTGGCGCTCGATATGCATCCACTAAAGGGAATCGGATCTCCCCCCGACACTAATTACGGCCTTCCACATCGGAATTCGGATTCTATTGGGGTAGAGATTGCGGGGCGACTTCTCGCTCCATTCGAATACTCACGCTGGAGGCCGGGTCGGATGCCACTTATTGAAGATGTAGGTAATCACCCTGTCGATGGAAGCCTTCATCCCAGCGTATTCTTCCGCATCCAAGTGATACTGCCAGAAGGCATGGGTTTCGGAACGGAACCTCTCTTCGCTTAAAGGGGTGGTTTCGTGCAACAGTTTGCGTTCCTTGATCCGTTCGAGAATCCCTTCTTCGCAGGCATCGTAAACATTACGCAGCTGAGGGGTGAGATCCAGATAGTACTGGAAATCCTCACAGGACCAGAAGACCCGTGATTTGTATTCCGTGAAAGGAGAAAGCGATGGGAGGGCGGCGGGATCGTGATGTTCCAGGACAATGTAGGTTTCTTTTCCGGTCTCGTGTCCAAAGCGCAGTTCATCATTCATCCCGCTGGAGAACACCATTCTCGGGAGATAGGCGACCACCTTGTCGCTGTTGATCCCGATCATCCATTCCAGGTCCCGCACAATGGTGTGGTTAGAGATGGCCCGTTTATCTTCCTCGCTGAAGTGGGGAGCAATATCGTGGCTCGAGTCGATCGCCGCCGGATCGAAGACGGTGAACCGCTCCTTCAAAAAATCCACGAACCTCCGCACCTTCGGCTTCTCCTCTTCCGGGAGATGGGTCATCGGGTAACTTGCATACACCGGAGGCTTGAGTGCCAGGTCCAGAAGGATAGTTTTCAGTGTTTCCGTCTGACTCTCGGCGACGACAAAATGCCGGACCCCCAGAATGCGGGCGAGCATGTTGGTGATGTAGACTTCGAATTCCTGCCACTTGACGATGTCGGCCACCGTCAGATGGAGGTATTTTCCCGGATGGCCCCGAAGCTGGCGGTGAATCTGTTGGGGCCCTTGAATGATCGTCAGCATCAAATCGGGACCAAACCGTTTCACCTCATGAAACGACAAACCCTCCTTCAGTCCTGAGCGCATCAGAAAAGTCGCATGGACATCGACCAGGTGCATTTTGTGCGTGTCAGAGAGCCGCAGATGAATTCGCTCGAAGGCGGCGACGCGGAGCGCCGTTAATGTTTCTTTGGGCGCATTCAGGATATTTCCGCTTTCCAGGGACATGCCACTTTCGTGCACCAAGCCCATGATCTCATGACCCACATTGTGAACCTCCACGCGCTCGCTGCCGAGATCGGCTTGCACGCGGCGCAGGCATTCACTGGTCGAAGCCCCGGAGATCCCGGTCACCAGGATTCGTGAAAAGGTCATGGCCGGGTCAATTCTTCTTCTCCGTCGGCGGGGCCGCTGGCGGGGGAGAGGGCGGGTTCGCTGGGGCAGGCGGGGAGACCGGCGGGAAGAACTGCTGGTTTAATTCGATCTTTTCGGATTTTTTGACGCCATCGATGGACTGTTCTAATTTCTCACGGCGCAGAGTCGTTTCGATGTCGCTCTTGGCTTCTTCCTGGCTCCGGGTCTTGTTTTCCTCCACCTTGATAATGTGGTAGCCAAACTGGGTCTTCACGGGCTGACTGATTTCTCCCGGCTTCAGTGCGAAGGCCGCCGCCTCAAACTCCGGGACCATCCGGCCGTGGGGGAACAATCCCACATCCCCGCCCCGCTGGGCAGAGTCCTTATCGTAGGATTCGGCTTTAGCGATGGCTGCGAAATCCGCGCCAGGGGCGGTGACCTGCTTGTAGATTTCTTCTGCCTTGGCTTTGGCTTCCTCATTGGTCAAATCTTTCTTGCCCTCCGGAATGGGAGCCCGGCTGCCCTGGGTGCGGATGAGGATGTGTCTGGCCTTGACCTCTTCGTAGTCCTTAAGATGGGCGGTGTAATATTTTTGCACTTCATCGTCCGTGATTTTGATCCCCTCTTGAATACTCTGGATCAGCGACGATGCCAGGGATTGGTTGACCAGTAAGCCGATCCGTTGTTTCACGGCAGGATCATCGTCCAGCTTGCGCCGCTTTGCCTCATCCGAAAGAATCAGCAACTGGCTGAAATCGTCGGCGAATTTTTGCTTTCCCGGTCCCGTGTAATAGGCACGCTGTTGAGCCGGAAACATCTCCATGATCTGGGTGAATTCGGCCACAGTGATTTTATGGTCGCCCACCGTCATGATGACCATATCCTTGGGGAAGAGTGGCGGCTGGGTGGACTGGGTGGCACTTTGCAGAACGGGAGCCGGGGCGGGGGATGCGGATTTAGGCGCCGCTTGAGGTGTTACAGCCGGCGCTGGTTTTGAGGTTTGCGCGCTGACTCCGATAGCACCTGAAATCAGGACCATAGCAGCAACAAGGCTCCTCACCCCGATCTGACCTTTGAAAAATCTCAAATGCATTGAAAACTCCTTCATGGGTTCGAATTTGAACACTTTAATATATATGAAAGCCGCCGATTTTTCCATTAGAGATCATGGAGGGTTCATCAGAATGGGTTGACCCCCAGGGGCCTGCGCTTCGCGGATAAAAGTTTTCAGCTGGTTGATCAATTCCACTCCCCCAAGCTCCAAACATTCCATATGGTCGGCACCGGGAACGAGATAAAAGGTTTTTGGTGGTGGAGCGCCCTCGAAGAGCCGGCGTCCTTGATCGAAGGGGATTAAGCGGTCCCGATCTCCATGAATTATGAGCTTGGGGACTCGGAGCTGTTTGATTCGATCAAATGAATCCCAATCATTGGTCAGAAAACGGTAAACAAATCCTGGAATGACATAGTAGTGGGCTTTCCCTATATCCTTGAAAGATGTAAAAGGAGATTCCAGGATCAAGCCCTGCGTGGGATGTTCCAGGGCAAGTTCAATCGCCACCGCCGTGCCCAGCGATTCTCCATAAAAGAACAGGGTGTGGGGGTCAATATGCATCTGGTGAACCAGAAACTCATAGGCCGCAGAAGCATCGCGGTAAAGCCCGGCCTCCGTTGGCCTTCCGCTGCTCCAACCATAGCCGCGGTAATCGACTGCAAAAACACGCCATCCTTGAGCGGCCAGATATTCCAAACGTGGGATGCGGTCAAACAGGCTGCCGGCATTCCCGTGAAGATAGAGAAGCGTCGTCAGCGTTGGATCGGTCTGACTTTGGGAGGTAATCAACCATCCATTGAGACGGACGTTGTCGCTTGTGTTAAACCAATAACTCTTCAGGTTGAGGCCCGGGGTTTGCGGAAGGGGGGTCTCGGGAGAAATCTTTTCGGGAAAGAAAACGAATTTGTTTTCCAGCAGCCGCAACAGGAGAATACTCACCACAAGGGCGAGCAGGACACGGGCCGCTATTATTGCCAACGCTTTGAACCCCATGGAAGCTCCCCGTCAGGGAGCAAATGAAAAATGCTTGTCATCCTTATTGAGGATGAGCTTGACTTCTTTTTTTCCATTTAACAGAACCGCAATAACGACTCCATTCCCCCGGGAATGGGAGCTTTCCAGTCGAAAGGACATGATCTTGCCTTCGGCATAGAAACTCTTGTCGCCCCAATCCTCAAGGAAGTCACTGTATCTGTAACTGGGTGTGGGCTGCCAGAGCTTGTAGGCTGCCGGGTAGTCGCCAGCAATGAGAAGCTTGAAGAACTGGTTGGTTCGCATCTCTTCGCGAATATTGTAGTACTTGAGAAACAATCCTAAAACAACGAGCATTCCGATGAGCGTGTACAGGATGATCCGCTTGCGCCGGTCTCGAAGGATTGTCATGACGAGGTCCTTTCTACTCAGCCTCGAAATCTTATCACAGCCTTCGAGAGGACAGAAACCCCTTCGGTTCCGATCGAAGCCCAGTGAGCATTCGCAGGCCTTTTCCGGTTGTCCAGATCGGTTCCCGGGATCTCGGGGATGGGAGAAGCGTTGAAGCGGCATCCATTCTGTATCCGTGCAAGAAGGTCATTAATTAGAGCGATCACAGGGTTTTCCCCGCGGCCTCACCTTGCGGTGAAAAGCTCGGTTTTCGTTTGCCAAATAAATTCGTACTGGATAGACTGACCCTGTCGTTTCCTGGAAAGGATAATTTGATGACGGCCCAAGTGCTTGAAGGCACGAGCATTGCCAACCAGATCTATGCTGAGCTGAGCCGCGACATTGGGAAACTCAAGATGTCTGGCCACCCACCGGGGCTGGCCGCCGTGTTGGTGGGTGATCATGCCGCCTCAAGGATCTATGTGAATCGAAAGGTGGCCGCCTGTGCCAAAATGGAGATCGTCAGTCGTAAGATAGAACTCCCTCAAACCGCGAGTACTCGGACCGTCTTGAAGGAACTGGACGCTCTCAATGCCGACGACTCGATCGACGGGATTCTTGTTCAACTTCCCCTTCCCCCGCAAGTGAACGAACAGGAGGTGCTGTTGCGCGTCTCCCCGCTGAAGGATGTGGATGGCTTGCACCCTGCAAATCTGGGGGCCCTTCTGATGGGAAACCACGTCTGGGCGTCATGTACACCCAGCGGCGTGATGCAAATGCTCCGCCGGTCGGGTGTGGCGGTGGAGGGCAAACGGGCTGTGGTGGTGGGCCGGAGCCTTTTGGTAGGACGGCCCCTGGCGATTCTCTTGATGCATGCGCATGCAACGATCACCGTCTGCCACTCTCGAACGAAGAATCTGGCTTCGGTCTGCCGCGAGGCCGATATCCTTGTCGCTGCGATTGGCCAGCCACTCATGATCACGCAGGAGTTCGTTAAGCCGGGTGCCGTGGTCATTGACGTAGGGATCAGCAGGGTGACGGATGCAGGGCTTGTTCACAGGGTATTTAAGGAAGACGTAGCTCGTTTGCGGGAGTTCGAAGAAAAGAGATATTTGATCGTGGGTGACGTCGATCCCATCTCGGTGGGTCATGTCGCCGGTAAACTCTCCCCCGTGCCCGGTGGGGTGGGTCCTTTGACGATTGCTATGTTGCTTCATAACACCGTGTGCGCCGCCCAACACCGGCGTGCGCGAATTTCATAAGGGGACGGGTCCCGTCACCTGGGTCGGAGAGGATTTGGAAGCCTTGATGCGACGAATCGGTTTGACCGGGGGAATTGCATGCGGAAAGACGACTGCCTGCGGGTTCTTTGCCGCTCTGGGGGCGGGAATCGTCAGCGCCGACGAAGTGGCCCATCAAATCGTCCAGCCGGGCGAAGAAGCCTATCTGAAAATCGTCGAAGTTTTTGGTGAAGCCATCCTCAATGAAGACAGAACCATTAATCGCTCGGCGCTCGGCACGCTGGTTTTCAGCAGTAACGACCTGAGGGTGAAGCTGAATGAAATCACCCATCCCATCATCATCCGCCGGACCACAGAGATCATGGAGAGGATGGCGCAGGAGCATCGCTTTCCCTTCTCGATTGTGGATGCTGCGTTGATGTTGGAATCAGGGAGTTTTAAGCGGTTTGAGAAGTTGATTGTGGTTTGGTGCACGGAGGCCCAGCAGGTCGCCCGCATCCGGGCCCGGTGGGGTTTCAGCGAGCAGGAGGCGAGGTTGCGGATTGGCGCTCAAATGCCTCTCTCTGAGAAGCGGCGGTATGCGGACTACGAAATCGATACTTCAGGAACCCTGGAGTCCACTGAAAAGCAAGTCAGAACGATCTATCACTCCCTCCTGAATAAATTGGAACAATAATCTTCGTGTTTGAAGATTCGTTCGACGAGAGCGGCAGGGACTGTCGAGCCCCCGGCCGCTCCTCGCCCCGCGGTTGAACTGGCCTGGTTTCTCACTAAAAATGTTCCAGGAGGTCGGCGAATTGATTGAGGACTAGGAGTCTCGGCAGATCGGTGCGCACCGGGATTTTTTCAAAGTGCCAGGTGACCGCATGGGGCACATACACGGCGCCGAGACCGGCTTCAAGGGCAGGGTTGATATCGCTGCGGGGGGAGTTGCCAATCATCCATGTGATCGACTTATCCAGAGTGAGCCTGCTGGCGATCTGCTCGTAAGTGACCACATTCTTTTCAGGGACGACCACGACTTCCTCGAATAGGCTTTCGAGGTTGGATTTCTTGACCTTGGAGGTTTGCTCGCGTTCATCCCCCTTGGTCAACAGGAAGAATCGATGGCGATCACGCAGGGAGGCCAGGGTATCGGCGACCCGGGGGAGCAATTCAATCCGGAAATCATAAAGTGCCGAACCCAGGGATTCAATATCGCGAAGCGTGGTCTCCCGGTGGTCCCGGTCTCCGGCAAAGAAGGCGAAGGTCTCCTTGAGGGAGCGGATGAAATTTTCACTGCCGTAGCCAAAAAGCTTGATGTTCTTTTGTTCGGTTCGATCGATCTTATCTTCCACTTCGGCCCGGCTCGCCCCGAGTGTGTCCGTCAAAGCGAGAAACCTCTCCCGAACCTCTTCGTAATAGATGTTGTTTTCCCAGAGGGTATCATCCGCATCGAAAATGAGATTCTGTTGGGTCATTAGGGTCCCGGGACCTTCACGCCGGCCTTAATCAAGGCAGACGCCCGACGCCTGCATGTCGCGAAGCATTTGATCCTTGCCACGAAAAGGGAATGCGACCCATCCGAGTCGCGCTGCCGCTTCAACGTAAGCCGGGATGTCGTCGACGTAAAACATTCTTTCGGGCACGGTGCGTGCCGCCTTGGCGGCGGCCCTGTAGATCTTCTCAGAGGGTTTCATCGCACCCACCTCATGGGACAACACCTGTTGATCAAAGACGCTGAGGACCGGAAACCTCTTCCTCAGGAACTCCGCGTGCATCGGATTGGTGTTAGACAGCAAGACCAACCGGTATCGAGGTTTGAGGCGTTCAAAGAATGAAGCTTCCAGGATCAGTGCATCGAGAAAAATATCAGACCAGAGTGAAGTGAAATCCGCAAAGCTGATCTCGAGTTTGAGGTGGTCAGCAATCTCTTTGAAAAACTCCTCGGAATTTAATTCGCCGGATTCGAACCGGTTAACGGCATCCGTTCCCTTCATTCTCGCTAGTAGCTCCCGTGTGCTGTACGGAGTCCGGCCTTCCAGCTTGCGGATCGCCCGCATGGGGTCAAAATCGATAATTACTTTGCCCAGGTCGAATACAATCGAATCAATCCGGGTATTTCCAGATCCAGTCATTTGTCATCTGCCGTCACGAAGCATTGAATGGGACGGGCCTTTGAAGATAATGTTGGAATTACCCCGGAATCAATGATACCAGAGGGAAGGGAATTTGGAAATTACTGAGAGGCGTGAGTGTCTTCGACCTTGGAATCCCGTGTCTGTTGGCATCGTGCGTTTGCTAAGGCCTTGCTCCCTTGTCCCCAGCGTATGGAATTCGGCTCCTCAGCGCGTTT
>JBAVHJ010000536.1:0-3327 GCA_049685715.1 Terriglobia bacterium
CCCAATGATGTGAATCTCCTGGTTCCCAGTAAACAAGACTTTTCGAATCGGGGGCCGCCAATGAGGGCTGAAGGAGCATTCTGAACCATAAAGTGTTTATTGAGAAAATTGGTCATCTCCACAGAGACAATGCTATCGATGGAGTTCATACCGTGACGATCAGGTCGGGCCACGTTACCCAGCCGATCGCGTCGCCAAGCGCATGACTTGCGGCCAAGAGCCTCACAGCCCGGGTGCTGGATTTAGAACTTCACAGGGTGTATCAAGGAGAAAACCAGCTATGTTTGACAAAATGACGAGGAGGAGCTTGATCAAAGGATTCGCACTTGCTCCGCTGGGAGCAGTTCTTGTTAAGAGATTAAGCTTTTCGGCGGAGAGCGCAGAGTCTTCTTCGAGAGAATCAAGGGGCTGGGGGGCAAACTTCTTCACTAATTTTGTCTTGACAACGCATGAAGGAAAAAAGGTTCGTTTTTATGATGACCTGATCAGGGGGAAAACTGTCCTACTGAACTTCTTCCATGCGAAATGCGGAAAATGCTGTCCGCCACACATCATGAATCTGGTCAAAGTCCAGAATCTGCTGGGTGATCGTCTAGGTCGGAACGTTTTCATGTACTCACTTACCCTCGAACCACACAAGGATACCCCCAAGGTGCTCAAAGCATATGCGGAGGAGCATGGAGCGAAATGGCATTTCCTCACGGGAAAACCCAATGAGATTGAGATACTCCGGCGCAGGCTCGGCTTTGTGGACCCGGCCCCTGCACTCGAAAGGGCCACTGTGCAGCACATTGGCAAGGTGCTTTACGGAAACGAAGCCAGGAACCTTTGGGCTGCATGTCCCGCTTTGACGACCCCCGAAGAAATTATTGGATATGTGAATGGAGTAGCGGATGGGAGCAACTCGAAACCGATCGCGTGAGAGCAATAATGGTAAGCGAAGGGCGATGAGCCGCTAAAGACATCAATACCTTAAATCTCAGACGGCAAACCCTGCCGGACGAATGTGCAGTCAGGGAAGGCTTGCTTCCAACTCCTATCTAATGACCCTAAGGCCAAACCTTCGCAGGCACATCTTCTTCCAAATCTGAAGGATCCTCATCTGCCACTTTCACGGTCAAAAGGTCTCTGAATAGCGGGAGGGGACCGAGGTAACTTGTCTTGGGGGTGAGTGCACCTTCGACCAGTTCCCAGGTCTGGTCTTTTTTCAGCTCTCCATGGTCAAGCTGGAATCCCAGCGTTCAGTGCAGAAAGAAGTCTAGCATCCCAGAACGCTGCTGAGTCAGCCAGGTCTTCCAACTCTCATTGCTTACCCCAGGATATCTTTGTCTTCCAAACGTGATCCATGCATCGCGGTAAGAAACCCACACCTGCTGGGTCGTCTTGATGCCTTCCTGGGTCACCGTCCCCCAACGCTGAACCGTTGACGTTTGGATTTTGGAGTAGGCAGTCTCCATCGTAGTATTTGCTTGAACGAATTCTTCGGCCGAGAATCTAGGTAATTCGCCTCGTTCCAACGATTCGAGCATAGAGATTAGGCTGTTTTCTAAAAAAGCCCTCTCATGCACCTCGATGGTTGCCTCCAGATCGACTTCATGGCTTACCCGGGCTTTGAAGAACATGTCCGCCGCTTTTTGCAGTTCTTGGAAAGCCTCTCTGTCCCGTAGGCCCCAATTGCCAACAATAGCGTTCAGTTTCTTGTCGCGGTCAAATTTATCGAAGCGGTCTTGAAGAATAGCGCATTGCAGGTACATGTATTTGCCGGAGCTGTGGTCACAAACGCTGAAGTTATTTCCGATCCAATGTCCTGCTTTGTACCGTGCAAGCTCGCGCACGTTACCGGCAACGTCATTCGGCGCCCCATTTATTTGACAAGCCAGCTTAAGCGCGACGTCAAAGTTACGGCCTGCTCCCCTCCCATTGGCATAGACCATCATCAGGATAACCTTGCCTCCAAAAGGAAGGTTCTTGTCGTTTCTTTCCATCTCCACATGAGCACACTTGCGCGCTTTTGCCGGATCGGCCGGCTGTCCAAAACCAAAGTAAAGATCCTCTGATACACAGTTCGTCAATGCTTTTTTTTCTTCTGGGGTGGGGTAGTCCTGGGCAGGCAACTCGACATCCTTGACTTCAGCACAGATCTGCTTCGTGCCCGGGTCTGAAATAACGGTTTGGCAGAACATGGGAATTGGCGAAGCGATCAACAGGAAGGTCATTAGTAAGGGTTTAAGTTTAGGCATAAGACTACCGGTGGGCATTTTCTATGGATTTGCGGGAACATGCAATGAAAAGAATGATGAAACATTCTGCCGGTGAGTTGCTCAGGCCGGAGAGAAGAAACAACATCAGCGCCAGCTCGGACTTGTGGACAATCGTCTTCAGGTGTGCACTAGCATCAAGTGCAATCCTCGACTTGAAGATCCCAGGAGTACCTAGCTTCGGGGCCAGTTCGCGCGCCATTGACGCAGCGGGCACGGTCTAAACGTGTTCCCTGTACCTCGCGTTTACGGTGTGAGGCCCAGGAACCCACAATATGACCCGGCGTGCAACATATCGGGGCCATGTGACCGGGCCAACTCCTCTTCGCGAAGAACGCAGCATCGAACACCTGATTAGCAAGCGGCTACTCGGTTTGCAGATGCCGGGTGGCTCAATCAGCCTGCCCGGACAACACCCTTCCAAAAGTTTATCCGAAAGCCAGGGGGACTTCGGTTCGTTCGGATGGGAGCGCCCGGGCAGGATCTCAGGCAACCGCTATTGATTCTCGGTATGCTGGGTCGCTTCGATGGCTTTTTGCTCGGTCGCGACGATATTGCCGCTCAGAGCCTGTTTGAAGCCACGGATTCCTTCTCCCAGGCCTTTACCCAGTTCGGGAATCTTTTTCGGCCCAAATATAAAAAAGGCAATTCCGATGATGACCAGCAAATGCATTGGTTGTAACAATCCCTCTCCCATGACTTCCTCCCTCGGTTTTATTTGTAAATTCTAAATGCTTTTTGAGCACTCCCGTTCAAATGTAACTCGCAAGCCCTCGTATCATGTGCCGTCAAAATCATTCAGCGAGGGATCATTTGCGTGCCCTTACAAATCAGATCATCGAACGCGACGCAGAACCCGATCCGAAACCCACGAATGTAATCCCTTCCGAACCTCGTCGTAAGCTGAGGTCATGTCCCCCGAAATATAGAGCACCGCATTGGCTGCCTGGGGAGGGACAGCGAGCGTGAGAATTGCCGTCAAAACATTTACCCCAGCCATTCGGGCGCGTTGACCAAAGTCGGAGTGATTAACGCTGATCATTTTTCCTTTACCTGCCTATTAAGAACC
>JBAVHJ010000537.1:0-3106 GCA_049685715.1 Terriglobia bacterium
TCCCTCCGAATTCCCCGGTTTCAGGCCTTTCCTCGCTCACCCCTTCATGTATTTCATAGGATCGACGGGATTGTCATGAATGCGAATCTCATAATGCAGATGCGCGCCCGTCGAACGGCCCGTTGAACCCACGTAACCCATGACATCCCCCCGTTTCACAGATTGTCCTTCCTTTACATTGAAGGCGGAGAGGTGGCCATACCGCGTGGTGACGCCAAACCCATGATCCAAGACAATAATGTTTCCATACCCGGCTCTCGGCTCTGCAAAAATCACCAGGCCATCGGCGGGCGCGATCACCTTATTTCCATAGGGCGTCGAAATATCGACTCCCACATGAACCTCCCCTTCTTCGCTCAAGGGATCATTGCGCAAGCCGAAACCTCCCGTGATGTATCCCCGCACAGGCCAGAGGGAAGGCATAGCGATCAGCTTCTTTGTCATTTCGATGTAATACTGATCGAGGCGGCGCAATTGAAGTTCCAGGTTGGAGGCGTTCTGTTTGAGGACTTCCAGGTTGGGCAACTGAAGGGCCGGCTCGCGAAAACCCCCGATGCCGCCGGCATTGGGCTTGAGGGCCTGCTTATCCAAGCCCGAGGTCACGCTGAGCTTCTTGGCCAACGCTTCGATGACCGACAGTTTTTCATCGATCTGATTGGCCGCGACCCGCATGTTCAGATTTTCCAGTTGCAGGGTCTCCATTTGTTTGCGGAGGTTATTGTAATCGAAAGTTTTCGCCACCATGCGGATGTAAGTGGAAGTCATCACCACGATAGAAATAATGCCGATCAGGCTGGTTGCCAGAATCGTATAGAGAATGAAATGGGGAATCCGGATTTTATGAAGGCGGGCCGTGGCATGGTGGGCCACGATAAAGGTATAAAACCGCTTCTCCACGTGTCCTCCTTACTTTTTATTTCGACTGGGACAGACTGACTAATGACTGAGGAGTGGCCTTTAATTTTAGGATATGGTCAACACAACGGACAGGAGGAACTGTTTTGACTCAGATTTGTTGTGTTGCGGCGGCCCCGAACGCTGAAGGATGCTGGAACCTTACGAAGAACGCCGAAACCATAGCAAAGGTCACCCGAATGTGCAAGTCGAAACGACAGTTGTGAGCTTGTGAAAAGACGGCTGTCCTTATTTAAGATCCACGCTCCCAGTATACGGGCTCCATTCGGGGAGGGGGTGATGCGAATCACAACGCCAGTGCGGCCTCCCTTTCTTGACGCTCCAGAAACGATTTGTTACAGTCACCAGGGATTGAATCTCCAACACTGAGCGCCCGAGTGTTCCTGTACCCGGGGCGAACTCCGCCGCGGTGTTCCATCCCATGCAATCATTTTCTTTTGATTCGGGAGATTCTCCCGGACCCAATTTGAGGAGGACTGATGAATAAGGTGCAGGTGTACAGAAATTTTGTGGGTGGCGAGTGGGTGGAATCGCGCACGGGGAAGACCTTCGAGAACCGCAATCCTGCCCAAAGTGATGAGCTGATTGGGGTGTTCCAGAAGTCTGATCGTCGGGATGTCGAACAAGCGGTAGCCACAGCCAAGAAAGCCTTTCAATTGTGGCGCCTGGTCCCGGCTCCCAAACGAGCGGAAATCATTTTTCGAGCTGCCCAACGGTTGATTGAGCAGAAGGAGCAGTTTGCCCGCGAGATGACGTGTGAGATGGGCAAAGTGCTCGCCGAGACGCGGGGCGACGTTCAGGAAGCCATCGATATGAGCTTCTACATGGCCGGCGAAGGGCGCCGCATGTTTGGCCAGACGACCCCCTCGGAGTTGCCCAACAAGTTCCAAATGAGTGTGAGAATGCCGCTGGGCGTCTGCGCCATGATTACTCCCTGGAATTTTCCCATGGCTATTCCCTCATGGAAGATCATGCCGGCCCTGGTGTGCGGGAATACCGTGGTCATTAAGCCGGCCACCGACACTCCCCTGTCTTCGATCAATCTGGCCAAGACGCTCGATGAGTGCGGTCTGCCTAAGGGCGTGCTGAACCTCGTCACCGGATCGGGGTCGGAAGTGGGGGACCCGCTCATGACCCACCCCGATGTCAAGGTGGTTTCGTTCACTGGCTCGACCGATGTGGGCCGCGCCGTAAGCGAGGCCTGCGCGCCGCAGTTCAAACACTGCCATCTGGAGATGGGGGGCAAGAACGTCATCATCGTGATGGATGACGCCAAACTTGACCTGGCCGTCGACGGGGCGATTTGGGGTGGCTTTGGAACCACCGGCCAGCGGTGTACCGCTTCATCCCGGATTGTGGTTCATAAGCGGGCGTACAAGGAATTCATCAAGATGTTTGTAGAACGGGCGAAGAAACTTCGCGTAGGGAACGGACTGAATCCGGAGGTCGAGATGGGGCCTTCAGTGAACGAAAGCCAGCTCAACACGGTTCAGAATTACGTAAAGATCGGCCGGAAGGAAGGCGCAGACCTGCTCTGCGGCGGGAACCGGCTGACCAAGGGGGTCTATGCAAAGGGTTGGTTCCATGAGCCCACTGTTTTTGGAGATGTCGATCCGAAGATGCGCATTGCACGCGAAGAAATCTTTGGACCGGTGGTGTCGGTCATTCCGTGCAATAGTTTTGATGAAGCCGTCGAGATCGGCAACAGCGTTGACTATGGGCTTTCTTCCGCCATTTATACCCAGGACGTCAACCGTGCCTTCAATGCGATGCGCGACATGTACACGGGAATCTTCTACGTCAACGCTTCTACCATAGGAGCGGAGGTCCACCTCCCCTTTGGCGGAACCAAGAATACCGGCAACGGGCATCGTGAGGCCGGCACGGCCGCACTCGATGTCTTCAGCGAATGGAAGTCCATTTACATTGATTTCTCCGGAAAACTTCAGCGGGCCCAGATTGACAACAACTGAGAAGTGGCGGGACCCGGCGCAGCAGATTTGAGCGGGATGCACCGGAGCAAGATTGCGGTTAGGGGAAGACCCACTCTGGCGGTTTGTTTTCGAGGGCGACCCGGACCCTCCATAACTTTCGCAGGCTGGAAGAAATCCTCTCCGTCTTCAACCCCAATGAAAAAGGCCCCGGAGGTCCGGGGCCTCTTCAACAGGAGGCGCCGAATGAGATTTCGAAG
>JBAVHJ010000538.1:0-1813 GCA_049685715.1 Terriglobia bacterium
GGTTCTGTGTATGCCTGCGTCTGCCAGAGTGCTGAAGACCTCCAGTGCGCCCGGTTCTAAAGGGGATTTGAGTGTGGCTTCGCCGGGGGGAGTAGCGGCATCAGGACCCGCCCTTCGCAGATATGTCCGCCGCGGCGGGCATATCTGCGGCACCCGTTATTTTCCTGGATTGGAAAGCGGAAAGGTCTCACCCGAGAATTATTTGATGTTCCCGAGGGTGTCCTGCCCGGGGTGCCGCAGGCATGCGTTCTGTGCATGCCTGCGTCTGCCAGAGTGCTGGAGACCTTCTGTGGGTGTGGTCCCAGCGGGGATCTGCAGGTTTACTCGTCGGGGGGAGTAGCGGCATGAGGGACCACATTTCTCGAACATGTCCGCCGTGACGTGCATGACCGGTAGTCCGACAATTCAGGAGTTAGCACTGTGACCGAATAATGGGAGGTCCGTTTAGCGGTCTAGGGTTAGAGGGCGTACCTGCTCGACGAGCACCTTAAGCGTCACCTCCAGCTGTGTGGCCGACGGTTCATGGCCTGTGCCAGGCAACCGATAGAATTGTTTGCGCGGCGCCTTGATGCTGTCGAAATAGGCTTTGGCCAACTCAGGCAGGGCTGTCAGATCTTCTTCACCTTGAACAATGAATATCGGAATTGCAAAGTCCGCCCCCATCGCTGGAAGATCGACATCCGTGAGCGGCCCAGACAGTGTCAGTCCAACAAAATGCAGAAAAGAAAAATCGTCCGCCGCCCCGTACTGAGCTTGCTCCTCAGGTGAGGCATACGCAGGGCTGAGTGTCTCGGGAGCTGGCGGTGCGGTCACTCTCTTTTTTTGGTAGGCTCGTTGCCATTTTCGGAATACAGGCCACGTTGAAATCGAATGCCAAGGCGGCGGACCAATCGTCGTCAGTGCGGTGATCGCCTGCTGATCGCCAGAGGCGCGCGCCAATTCAAACACTCGCGCATAGCTTGCCGACAGACTCTTGCGCCAATCCACCAATTGGGCCCAACCGACATATGCATAGAACAGATCCGGTCGAGCGTGAGCCATATATATGCCGAGGATCGACCCCCAGGAACCGCCCACAATAATGATCTTCTTCTTGTTGAGATGTTTGGCGAGAAACTCGGCCACTTCGATGCCATCATCCACCATGCGCCGGACAGTCATGGTCGGTTCGATCGATGGGCCGCTCTTGCCGTAGGTTCTGCCAGCGCCACGCTGGTCCCATTGGACGAGTGTGAATTCTTTCTCCCATCCTCCGAACATGGCATCGGCGAACGGACTCAGAGCGTCTCCGGGTCCTCCGTGCAGGAAGAGCACGACCGGATTGTTGCGATCCTCCCCTTTGATGGTGATCCACTGGTCGATGCCTCCGACCCGGACAAACATTTCTTCCTTAACGCGCTGTGCGGACTGGGCACGCAAAGGTTGCGCGAATATATGCTGGAGAAGGACATGATAAGCGAGACCCAGGACGAGCACGGCTACAAGCCTTTTGAGAATCCACCGGGCTGGTCTCACAGCATCAGTTAACCCCATGTCAGACCACCTCAAGAGCAAGACCACGAATCTGTTCGGACTAAAAGTCATGAGCCACGAAGCCGTCGATGACATCGGTCGCCCTCGATTGTTGTGGAAGGCCGACGTCTAGGAGTTCTGCGAGCATCAAGGCGTCTATATGTGATTTCATCGACTGACCCCAAGAATCTAGGGCAACAAGGCTCCAACATTGTAATCGTTGCAGACGTCTAAAACTTTTTACCCTCGATGATACGAATGAAGTCGGATGAGAGTTCCGTGGTTTTAATCACCATGCGCA
>JBAVHJ010000539.1:0-5687 GCA_049685715.1 Terriglobia bacterium
CCTCCTCTGCGTGACCGATCGATTCCATCACCTTCTTGAGTTCGATGGCGTGTGGCGACCCGTAATATTTTTCGATGGCCTCCGTGATGGAGGACTCCGACGCTACGACGGGCTCGATGTTAAACCCGGTCATAAACTTAATGTCATCGAGGGCCGTGACATTGGTGGGATCCAGCATCGCAATGGTGAGCACCGACCCGACACGGCTCAATGGCAACAAGTGGTATTTCTGGGCGGTCTCTCTGGGAATCAACTGGATGACGGCGGGGTCGATTTCAAAATAGGAGAGATTGATTGAAGGAACCCCGTAACGCCGGGAAAGGACTTTGGCGATGTCTTCATCATTGACAAAGCCCAACTTCACGAGGCATTGGGCCAGGCGGGTGCCGGAACGGCGCTGAAGCTCAGTGGCCTCGTCCAACTGAGCCGCAGTGATCAGGTTCTCGCTGACGAGAAGATCACCCAGCTTTGAAGCCATGCCTTCCCTGACCGACACAAACCCTCCCACAAGGATCCTCTGGCCCGAAGATCATGGCCAGCCTAATCAAAAACAGCAAACACGGAGGAATCTCACATCAAAAAACCAAAGTGTTATCTATATAAGGTCGGGAGATTGAATGTGCGTATTCAATCCAAGACTCGAGGGTCGATGAAATCCACCCGTAAAGGTTAGAAAAACAACTCTGACCTTATGAACCTCTTCGACACTTGCCGTCTTCGCAAGAAAGCCTTTGGCCAAAGTTCGACCTGCCAGGCAAAACATCAGGATCAAGCGGTCTTACCGACACAACCTCCTCTGCCTGACCTCGTAACATAGTGAATCATACATGCAAAGTCAAGGTCTTTTGCCGGAAGATCGGCGGAGGCTCTGGGGTTCCTTCCCTTGACTCAATTTCACCTGTCGCGTTAGAGTGGGCTGAACAGTGTGGCCGAATTGCAACACATATCTCACCGACACGTCATGACGGAGGAGAAGGAATTCGAGGATTGCGAGGACAAAGCGGAACGGGCCGGCATCTTGTCACGGCCTTCAAGTTTCTGGATAAAGCACTGGGTCCGCAACACTGGTGGCCCGGGGAAACCGCTTTTGAAATTATTGTCGGTGCGATTCTTACCCAGTCGACCGCATGGACGAACGTAGAGAAGGCCATCGCCAAATTGAAGCGAGAAAGATTACTTTCTCCCGCTCCCATGAGGCGAGTCACTCTCCAGAAACTTGCCTCTCTCATCCGTTCGTCCGGCTACTTCAATCAGAAGGCCCGGCGGCTGAAGAACTTTCTTGCATTTCTTAAGCAGTACGGCACGCTGGAGAGGATGTTTCAAGAGCCGACCGACACGTTGAGGGAGAAGTTGCTCAGAATCAAGGGTCTTGGGCCGGAGACCACCGATGCGATTTTGCTATACGCAGGAGGGCATCCGGTGTTTGTGGTGGATGCCTATACGCGCAGGATTCTTTCGCGGCACGGATGGCAGGGCGAGAAAGCGACCTACGGGGAAATCCAGGGTCTGTTTGAGACCCAATTGCCTCGAGATGTTCAACTGTTCAACCAGTACCATGCACTGCTGGTGAATGCAGGAAAGAACTTTTGCAAACGGAAAGAACCGCACTGTCTTCAGTGTCCGTTGCGGCCCCTGTTGCCCCGGAACAGCGGGCCAATACAAACGTCATTGAAAACGTTCCAAAAGCGCGCATGATTCAACGTAGGGGCGCATAGTCCGCCGCGGCGGACGCCCCTACCGCGGAGATTCCAAAATTACCTCATGTATTTCTAATTCCAACGTTTGTATTCGTCACGCACGCACGATCATTCGAGGTTCACTGGATCCAAAATGAGCCCGAGAACCAGAAAAATATGGATTCTTGTGGGGATCGCTTTTTTGATCCTCATTCTTGTCACGATCGTATTTATTGAAGCCGCCTTCAACATCTCAAAATTTTTGTCTCCCTCGGACCCCTCCCAAACCGTCGTGTTATTTGCCCTTACGACGCTCATTGTCGTGGCGCTGATTGTGTTCTCTCTGATTCTGTCACGAACCCTCATCAAGATCTATGTGGAGCGGCGCTCCGTAAGGCTTGGGTCGAAATTCAAAACGAAATTGCTTGGCGCCTTCCTCGGCCTGGCTTTTATCCCCGCGATCTTTCTCTTCATCTTTGCGTACGGGCTCATCAATCGCAGTCTGGACAAGTGGTTCAGTGTTCCGGTGGACACGGTCCTCGATAATGCGCGCGACATTGTGGCACAGTACCAGGGTGAATTTGCGAACCAGACCTTTTATTACGTCAAACAGCTGTCCGGCTCACCGGTAGTGTTTGCGGCCCTCAAGGCTCATGACATGGCCAAGTTACAGACCTATGTCGGGAAGTCGGCCCAGGAATTTCAGGTGGAAGGGATCGCCTTCTACGACCGGGATGGAAAGGATCTTCTCCTCTATCATTTGTCCTCGGCGGAAGAGTGGACTCGTCCCATGAGTCGGGAGCTCAATTCCGCAGGCGCCGCCCTGAGGGAAACGGCGGAAATATCGCGAGAGGGACAGATCAACGGCCGCCCATACATCCTGGCGGGTACTGGGGTGTTTGACGACCGGCTGCATCTGGTGGCCTCAGTCGTCGCCCTCAACTTTTTCCCTTCCAACCTGCAGGAGAAAATCGAACAGATTAACACCGAACGTGCGAAGTATTCGGCGCTGGCCCGGGATATTAAGACTTTCAAGAAAGTCAAGGTTCTCACGCTTCTCCTGATTACTCTCTCGATCCTCTTCAGCGCTTCGTGGATTGCCATCTACCTCTCCAAACGCATTACCGTGCCGATCCAGGCCCTCGCTGAAGCGACCCAGGCCGTGGCTTCCGGCAATCTGGACTATCGCGTCTCGGTGGAGGCGCAGGATGAAATAAAGCTCCTGGTCGATTCTTTCAACGCTATGACGCAACAACTTCACGAAAAGAACAAAACCATCCAACGGTCGACCGAAGCGCTGGAGCAGGTGAACCGGGAGTTGGAAGCACGACGACATTACATTGCGACCGTGGTGGAGTCGATTCCGACGGGCGTCATCTCACTGACAAACGATTTCCGAGTGACGCAACTGAACGGCGCTGCCAAACGGATGCTGAATGCAGAGGTGGAGCCGGTTTGTTCGATCAACGATTTGTTCGGGTCCACCGTCACTCCCCTCTTGGAACAGATTCTCGGCCGAGCCCGGATCCTCTCCATTGCGAGCCGGGAGATCACCCTGCCCATCGGCGGGGAAAGAACCCTGTACTGCGCCATCACGGCGTGTGCCTTGCGCGAGAGCAGGAATGAGGACCTCGGTTTTATTCTGGTCATCGAAGACTTGACCGAATTGCTGAAGGCTCAGAAGAGTGCTGCCTGGCGCGAGGTGGCGCGGCGCATGGCGCATGAAATCAAGAACCCACTGACCCCGATTCATCTGAGCGCCGAGCGGATCCTGAAGAATCTGACGCGTGCCCAGTCCCCCCGCGGGGGTCTGGCAAATGCCAACCTTGCGTCCGGCCCCCTGGGCCAGCTCATTGCGGAGTGCGCCGCTACCATCACTCAGGAGGTGTCTGCACTTAAGAGTATGGTTGACGAGTTTTCGCGCTTTGCAAGGCTCCCTTCCGCCGATCCCGTCCCGAGCAACCTGAACCGGATCATTGAACAGACCCTCGCCACTTACGATGGACGCTTGAAAGACATTTTGATCGAAAAACATTTCCGGGACGGGCTGCCCAATGTGAAAGTCGATCCGGAACAATTCAAGCGCGTGCTGATTAATCTGATTGACAATGCGGTCGAAGCGATGGCTGATGTGCCGGAGAAGCACTTGAAATTCCACACGCGGTTTGATGAGCGCCGTGAAACCGTGGAAGTGGCCGTGGAGGATTCGGGGCATGGGGTGCGCCCCCAGGACAAGGACAAGCTCTTCCTCCCTTATTTCTCAACCCGGAGGCGGGGCACCGGGTTGGGACTCGCCATCGTCAATCGGATTGTCGCGGACCACAATGGCATTATCCGCGTCGAGGAGAATATTCCGCACGGGGCCCGCTTTATTATCGAGTTGCCCATGCTCAGTTCGTGAGAATCCACGCGGATGAGGTTCCATGGGCGGGTCCCGACAAGCCGGGTTTTGGCGGCGCCCGCAGTAGGTCGCGAATCCCTGGGGGAGATGATTGAAGAACACGATCCTGATCGTTGATGACGAAAAGAACATCCGGGGCTCGTTGAAGGGTGTTCTGGAGGACGAAGGTTTCAAGGCGGACGCCGTCGCGAACGGGGAAGCCTGTCTGGAGGCCATCCAAAAGAAGGAATACGACCTGGTCCTCCTCGATGTCTGGATGCCTGGCATCGATGGCCTGGAGACGTTGCGGAAAATTAAAGAAGGAAACCATGCCCCCACCGTGGTGATGATCTCCGGTCACGGCACCATAGAGACTGCCGTTAAATGCACCAAGCTGGGCGCGTTTGACTTCATTGAAAAGCCGCTGTCGATCGACAAGTTGATGCTGGTACTGCGGCATGCCCTGGAGCAACGCCACCTGGCGGAACAGAACGAGGCCCTCCGCAATGAGTTGAAGAGAAAATATGTGATCATCGGCGAAAGTGTGCCCATGAGGGCACTCCGCCAACAACTCGCGCTGGCGGCCCCCACCAACGGCCGCGTTCTTATCTATGGTGAAAGCGGAACGGGAAAAGAATTGATTGCCCACGCCCTGCACCAGCAATCCCTCCGCTCGAGCGACCCGTTTATCGAGGTGAATTGCGCGGCGATTCCCGAGGAACTGATTGAGAGTGAACTCTTCGGCCATGTGAAGGGGGCGTTTACCGGCGCCACCGATGACAAGATCGGAAAGTTTGCCAAGGCCGACCGCGGCACAGTTTTCCTGGATGAAATCGGCGACATGAGCTTAAGAACACAAGCCAAGGTGTTGCGGGTGTTGGAAACTCAGCGCTTCGAGCGGGTCGGCGGTAGCGACGCCACTGAGGTCGATGTCCGAGTCATCGCCGCCACCAATAAGAACATCGACGACGAAATAGCCAAGGGGAATTTCCGGGAAGATCTATTCTATCGATTGAATGTCATCCCGTTTTATGTTCCCGCGCTTCGCGAGCGCGTGGAAGACATCCCGGTCCTGGCGCGATATTTCGCCCAAGAGTTTTCGAGGGAATACGGCCGCAAGGAACGGATCCTGTCCAACGAGGCGATTGACGCTCTGGTAAAGTACTCGTGGCCCGGGAACGTCCGCGAACTGAAAAACCTGATGGAGCGCGTGGTGATCATGACGTCGGCAGTCCGCATCGAACTGCGCCATCTGCCGGCTGTCTTGCTCCGGGAAGGACCTCCTTCGGATGAGAGTTCTACCTTGCCCTCCTCCCTGGAATCTGCTCGCAAGGCTTACGAACGGGACTTCATCCTCCGGAAGCTGGAAGAGAACCATGGGAATATCACGCATACGGCGCGCGCCCTGGGACTGGAACGAAGCCATCTCTACAGGAAGATGAAGGCACTCCAAATCCGGCCCTGACATCTGCAAGCCTCGAGAAGCGAGTCCCGAATCCGGGGACGGGTCAAAATCCCCCCGGATGACTCAAATCACCTCGGAAAAGATAATGCCCGGACGTTCAAAAAGTTGTAATATTTGCCCTGTACCCTTGGGGCGAGTTGAAATCAGATTTGTGAGTTCATTCTCG
>JBAVHJ010000540.1:0-3095 GCA_049685715.1 Terriglobia bacterium
GTGGTATTCATTTAGCATATCAGTTTTTCAGTAACCTGCTAAGCCTTCCAAAAAAAGGAGTGAACACAAATTCACTCCTTGAAATACCTAAGAGGTTGCTGAAAAAGTCAAATTTGGCCCTAAATACCACCGACAGAAGTCGGTGGATCATTCAGATGCCACCTAGGGAAAAACCGACAGCCGAGTGATAATACCACCTACGGGAGTAGGTGGATATTTCAAGTACAGCCTATTTCCCCCGGAAAAAAGGCTGTATCGGAACGATCCGCCCGCTTCCGCTGGCGGTATTTTAATAGCCGAGCCGAACAGACAGTCGGTTGCACTTGAATTTACCACTCCGCCGCGGCGGATCGATGGTATTCATTTAGCATATCAGTTTTTCAGCAACCTGCTAAGCCTTCCAAAAAAAGGAGTGAACACAAATTCACTCCTTGAAATACCTAAGAGCCGCGGTTACATAACTACGGCGGGGACCCCGGGCTGTTTGAAATTCGATATGCTGATCTGAGCGGCGAGCTGCTCGGCGACTCGAGTAAAGATTTTTGAAAGGTCAGAGTCGGGTTGGGAGATGGTGATGGGCAGTCCTGTATCCCCGCCCTCGCGAATGGAGACGTCCAGAGGGATTTCACCCAGGAACGGCACTTCAAATTTCTCGCTGGCCTTCCTGGCTCCCCCGTGCGAAAAAATGTCACTCCGGTGGTGGCACTGGGGACAAAGGAAGTAGCTCATATTCTCCACCACTCCCAGGATGTCCACCTTCATCTGCTTGAACATCATAATCGCTTTACGGGCATCCTGCAGGGCCACGTCCTGCGGAGTGGAGACGACGACTGCGCCTGTCAAGGGCACCGACTGCACCATCGTCAATTGAACGTCGCCGGTTCCCGGCGGCAAATCCACCATGAGATAATCGAGTTCTCCCCAACTCACCTGTTTCAAAAACTGCTGAATTGCGCTGTGGAGCATGGGTCCGCGCCAGATGACCGGCGTATCGCCCCGGTTGAAGAATCCCATGGAAATGACTTTCAAGCCGTGCTTGATGACGGGGACGACGCGCTCGTTCTGAACGATGGGCTGTTCGGTGATTCCCAGCATCAAGGGAATGTTGGGGCCATAGATATCCCCATCCATCAAACCCACACGAGCCCCCATCTGAGCCAGCGAGATGGCAAGATTGGCAGCGACTGTAGATTTTCCAACGCCACCTTTGCCGCTGCCCACTACAAGAATATTGCGGATGCCGGGAATCGCTTGCTTTTCGGGAATGCCTTGAGTGGCCCCCACCTTGGCATCCATTGTAACATTCACCTGCGTCACTCCCGGGAGGGCTGAAACCACGGCCTTCGCCTCATCCCGCATCTTGTCGCGAACCGGGCAGGCAGGCGTCGTGAGCACAATCTTGAACGCCACCTGTCCCCCGCAAATCTTAACTTCCTGAACAAAGCCAAGGCTGACAATGTCCCGGTGCAGATCCGGATCTTTGATTGATTTCAGGGCATTGAGGACCGCTGATTCACTGACTTGGACACTTTGGTCTTCCATAGAAACTCCCTTTGGGTCAGCACACAAGGATTCGGAGCAATCTTGCTTTTCCTTGTTGGCGTTTGAGGTGTGGTGAAATAAATATCATTTTAATGTAGTTTTCACGGGAATGCAATTGCCCGCCGTAGGTTTTCTCACAAGGAGCATGAATCTAACAACTAGGTTCGAGGGAGCACAAATGGCACACCAGGTAGTTTCGGCCCAACAGGATTGCCGCACAGTCGGCCGGATGCTCGCGCATGGATCATACAAAATCCATGCCCAGAGGGCAGAAAACTGGAGAATTGATTTTCAGAGAATCAATTTCTCCTTTCTAATTGGAGTGCTGCTTGGAGTGCTGCGATGCCCGTGATCCTCCCTGCACCTCTAATTTTTTGGCCCTTCCGGAAATGGTGTGCGTAAAATGCGAACCCACCGCTGCGGGTTCGATGAGCAAGCACCAAGAACCCCGAGCCCGCACGTATTCAATTCTCAACACCCCGGGTGACTGGTCCACAGCGCCCCTGCCCTGAAAGGGCAACCTTCAACAGCCCAGGGCAGCGCCCTGGGGCGACACCTCGCAGGGGCCCCCAAACCCTGTAAGGGTTTTCTACAGGCGCAAGTTCGGGACGGCCCTGGGAAGGCCCGGGACGCTCAACATGGCCGATCGCCGATGCGTTGTCCCTGGCGGAGACTGGGTTGACGGGCTCCCCTGTGACGTGATTTCGGAGAACACCTCCGTCCCACAGATACCGTTCATCCTATCCGACCCCGTGCGTCTTATTTCGTTTTTCTGCGCGGCCGCGTTGAATAGCCGGTTTTACTAGATTCCTTGATCAAGCGCACCTGGAGTTTGTACCCGAGCGCTGCGGCGTAGCGCTGGAGGCCTGGCCCTCCAAGCATTTCACGGAATTTTCACAGAGGTTTACCAGATTGAGGCTGATTTCAAGGCAAAGGTCGAAAGCGAATTCAACAAGTTGATCGAGAAGGCTTCCCAGGCGTGACAAAGACACTCTCACACCCCGATTACCCCGCCTTCCTTGCGGCGCTGAAGCAGCGCATCCTTCATGCCCGCACAACTGCCGCTCGCGCTGTCAACCACGAGCTCATCTTGCTTTATTGGGACATCGGACGGGGTATCGTAGAGAAACAGCAGACAGCCGGCTGGGGCGAGTCGGTGATTGATCGGCTTTCGTCCGATTTGCAGGACCCCTTTCCGCTCGCAACCGGTTTTTCATCGCGCAACCTGCGGGATATGAAGCGGTTTTACCTCGCTTATTCGGACAAAGAGATTTGGCCACAGCTTGTGGCTAAATCGCAGACCAGTCTCTCTTCGGGCAGGACCGCAATTTGGCCACAAGCTGTGGCCAATTTGGAAGCGAGCGATGCCGAGGCTGAATTTCTGCGGCAGCTCGTCGCAGAAATTCCCTGGGGCCACCACCTGCTGATATTGAATAAGCTCACGGACTCCGCCGCCCGCCTCTACTACCTCCATGCCACCGCACAGCTCGGGTGGTCCCGCAACGTGCTGTTGAACCAGATCAAAGCCGGCGCCTATGAACGCGCTGTAAAGG
>JBAVHJ010000541.1:0-2305 GCA_049685715.1 Terriglobia bacterium
ATGTGCTTCGGCTTGCATCCGTGGTGAGCCATCTACGGCCAGCATCTGTGGTGGAATCCACCGCCACTTCAAGCAAGTTGATAACAGAACGGTGACTGGCAAAGACAATCTTCTGGCCGTCCGCAGACACATCCAGTTCGGAATCGTCCCCCCGGCCGGCAGTTATCTGCTGAGGGGATCCGCCTTGGGCGGAAACCTTCCAGAGATTCATCGTGCCGCCGCGGGTGGAGGCGAAGTAGATGAATCGGTTGTCAGCGGACCAGACCGGCGAAAAAGTGAGGGCTTTGTCGTCGGTCAAGTGCTCCACCTTCCCCGAGGACACGTCAGCCCATGCTAACTCTGCATAAGGCCCGTAGCCTCTACGGACAAACGCGATTCTTCGCCCATCGTGCGAAAACGCGGGCTCGATGTGAAAAGTCTGACTCTCAGGCTGAGTCAAGGCGCGTGCATTGCTTCCCATCGCGTCACAGATCCAAATCGTTCGAGTGGAGGAATTGGCGTAGGCAAGCGAGCGACCATCGGGTGACCAAACAGCTTCGGTCGCGTTCGTCAATAATTTGCGTGGTGTTCCGCCTAAGGCAGGGACTGTCCAGACATCCCACAAGCCGCTCTCATTCAAGCGGGCGTATGCAATTTTCGAACCGTCTGGGGACCAGTGGGGTCGCGCCTTGAGATTGGGATCGTTGGTGACGCGGACGGGGCTCCCGCCAGTGATCAGTCCCATCCAAATATCAAACTGGCCGCCCCGATTTGACAAGAAGGCCACCGATCGCCCGTCGGGAGAGAAGGAAGGCTGTGCATCAACACCGGTAAAGTTGGTGACCGAGCTGAAGCGCATTGTTGGGGGCGGCGGTGCCGCAGGCTTTACCTTCCAGACTACGGTGCCTGCCACCAGCGCGCCCAAGGCGAGGCCGCCGAACAACCACAGCAGGGGCCATGTTCGACCCGGATGCATCGCCGCCCCGGCGACCAGCGGCGTTGCGGAGGGATTGGCCAGATGCTCCTCAAGTACAAGCCGCGCATCGCCGATATCGCGCAACCGCTGCCGCGGGTTCTTAACGAGACACCGGCGAATCAAATCAAGGATGGGAGCAGGAATGTTCGGAGGCAACCGGTCGAGGTCTGGTTCGCGCTCAATGACTTTCGCGAGGATTTCGGAAATTGTATCGCCGAAGTAGAGGGGCTGGCCGGTCAACATCTCAAACAACAAAACGCCAAAGGCCCAGATGTCGGCGCGGGGATCGACGGGCTTGCCTCTGGCTTGCTCCGGCGACATGTACCCCGCCGTGCCGAGGACGAGGCCCGCTTGGGTTGCCCTCCCACTGATGGTTGGGGAGTTCAAACTGTCAGAACTTGCTGAATCTCCTTCGATCGCTTTAGCCAACCCAAAGTCCAGGAGCTTCACCGTGCCATCGGAGGCAACCTTGACGTTGGCGGGCTTCAAATCGCGATGGATAATCCCCCGCTCGTGTGCGCATTCGAGCGCGTCGCAGATTTGCTTGGCGATGGGCAGAGCTTCTTCAACCGGAATCGCGCCGGACTTGAGACGCTCGGCCAGCGTGGGTCCTGCGATCAACTCCATCACGAGCGCGCGTCCGTTGACGGAATCTTCGAGACCGTAAATCGATGCGATGCTGGGATGGTTGAAAGAAGCGAGCACTTTGGCTTCGCGCTCAAACCGAGCCATGCGCTGCGGATCGGCGGCAAAAGCCTCGGGCAATACCTTCAAGGCAACGTCGCGCCCCAGCTTCTTGTCCCTCGCACGATACACCTCTCCCATACCCCCGGCGCCAAGCGCACCGGTGATTTCGTACGGACCAAGCATCATGCCGATCGTTAAAGCCATCGCAGTCGTGTCGTGGATGTGCGCGGATAGTAGCCTAAATTTCGAGTGTCGGAAAGCGAAAATTTTTGGATCTCGGACTGGATTCTAGCCGCTCCAAGCGATGTTCAGGACTCGGGGTTAAAGCGATCGGAGTGGTTTAGTATACGTTTCCCCCAGGACCGGAGAAAAGGCGATTGATGACTATTTTCTGGGAATGCTGGATGATCACGGGAGAGAGGCCTATAAGGCTCACCTGCGCATTTGCCAGCACTGCCGGGAACAAATTGACATTCTTAAGGCCATGAGTATACTGGCATTAGGCGGGGCGAAGAAAAAAGACTCTTACCGTTGCTGACCCCTTCTGATGGTGTTCAACTTGAAATTTTGGCGACAATCACGCTGTAGGTATTGTGGGGCTTTTTTTAATTCCCTGTTTCCATTTTGAAACTTGAGATTCGGTTCAAGGGAAAGATCCCTATC
>JBAVHJ010000542.1:0-20675 GCA_049685715.1 Terriglobia bacterium
GTGGGATAAACCCCGGTAAAGCACGCCGTGCAATATTCGGGGGCATCCGCTTCTACAGCGCTTTTCAAGCCGGCGAAGGACAAGTACGCCAGAGAATCCGCACCAATAAACTCCCGGATCTCCTCGACCGACCGGTTCGCCGCGATCAACTCTTTCTTGGTCGGAGTGTCGATGCCGTAAAAACACGGAGAGAGGGTGGGGGGGCAACTGATGCGCACGTGGACCTCGCGAGCCCCCGCCGAGCGCACCATCCGCACTATCTTCTGGCTGGTCGTTCCCCGGACGATGGAGTCGTCGATTAGGACCACCCGCTTCCCTTCCAGAATCTCGCGCACGGGATTCAGTTTGATTTTGACGCCAAAGTGGCGGATCGTCTGCTTCGGCTCGATGAACGTGCGTCCCACGTAATGGTTACGAATCAGCCCAAACTGAAAGGGCAAACCAGATTCCAGCGAGAATCCGATGGCGGCAGAAACGCCGGAATCGGGGACAGGGACAATGATATCGGCGTCCGCAGGCGCCTCGCGGGCGAGATGGCGGCCGAGCAGTTCGCGACTGCGTTGCACGGACCGCCCGAATACAATGCTATCGGGTCGGGAAAAATAAACATGTTCGAAGATGCAGAAGGAATGCTGCTGGGCCTTCACCCAGGGGATGGATTTAGTGCCCGCGGACCCGACGACAAAGATTTCCCCGGGCTCAACATCACGAAGGTAAGTGGCCTCGATCAAGTCGAACGCACAGGTTTCGGAAGCGAAGACGGTCGAATCGCCCTGCTTCCCAACACACAAGGGCCGGAAACCCTGCGGATCGCGGACCGCAAAGATGCGATCCTGAGTCATGATCAGGAGCGAATAAGCCCCCTCAATCTGTCGCAAGGCATCAATGAGGGCTCCTTCCAGAGTGGGTTCCGCTGACCGGGCCATCAAATGAACCACAACCTCGCTATCGCTCGTGGTCTGAAAGATCGAGCCCTCCCGTTCCAATTGAGAACGAAGTTCAGTCGCATTGGTCAGGTTTCCGTTGTGGCAGAGCGCAATCTGCCCGCGATGACAATCGACCATGATGGGCTGGGCATTCAAAACATCGCTGTCGCCGGCGGTGGAATACCGTGTATGCCCGATCGCCTGAGAGCCCGCCAGTTGATCCAGCTTCTCCCGGGAAAAAATCTCCGCCACATAACCCATGCCTTTTTCACAAAGCATCCGGTCGCCACTGCAGGACGCAATCCCTGCACTCTCCTGTCCCCGGTGCTGCAAGGCATAGAGACCTAGATAGGTGAAGCGGGCGGCATCCGGATGACCAAAGACCCCGAAGATGCCACACTCATCGTGGAATTTGTCGTCCTCTCGCCCCGCCGGGCGAACATGTCCCCCTCTGCCGAATCTGATCATGCTTCACCTGACCGACGTCAACAATCGCTCCATCTCGCGATCCCAAGGACCGAACAGCGCCTTCAATGGTGTGTGGATGAGAAGCTGTTTTCCCGCCCGAATGAGCCATTCTTCTTGTATCACACGGCCCAGGACTTGGAAAGGGATATTGTGGAGACCACAAATGTCGCTCACGGCGGGAAGATTCTCCTTGGAGAACGAGACCAGAACACGGGAGGGTTTCTCATTAAACAGAAGACTGTACAATTCGCCGCCCAAATCCGGAGCGAGGCGAATCTCACAGCCCAAGACACCCTGGCGGCTCACAAAGGAGGATTCCGCCAGCGCTATGGCCAGACCGCCTTCCGAGAGATCATGGCACGAATGCAGGAGCTCGAGGTCGTGCATTTTCAATAGGCTCTCGTGCAACGAGCGTTCAAACGGAAGGTCAATGGGCGAGACTTTTGAGCCCGGCATTCCCATCTCCGTTTTAAGGAACTCCGAAGCGCAAGCTAAGAAATCTACCTCAGATTGCCTCGCGACATCGCCCATCAACACAATCAAGTCGCCCCGTTGTTGAAAACCCGTTGGAACGAGGCGAGACACGTCATCCACCACGCCGACCATTCCAATGACCGGAGTCGGAAAGATTCCCTTTCCAAACGTCTCATTATAAAAACTCACGTTACCCCCGGTAATCGGTGTCCCAAAGGCCTCGCAGGCCTCCTTGATTCCGTCGACCACCTCGCTGAACGCCCACATCACCTCGGGTTTTTCTGGGTTCCCAAAATTCAGGCAATTAGTGGCAGCGAGCGGGCGAGCCCCCACGCTGACCAGATTACGGCATGACTCCGCGACCGCTATTTTCGCCCCTTCCCGGGGATTGATTTGAACATATCTCCCATTGCCGTCCAAGGAAAGAGCGATGCCGCGAGGCGTGTTCTTGATTCGAATCACCGCCGCATCGTTGCCCGGCAGAACGCAGGTATTGGTTCGCACCATGTGATCATATTGTTGATACACCCAGCGTCGGCTGCAAAGGTTTTCACTCGTCAAGAGGCGGCGCAGAACAGCTTCGGGCTGAGCGGGATCGATCCACGCGGGGGATTTTAGGCTTGGGCGTATTCGCCTCTCCTGCCCCCCCGGAGTGTCGTGCTTTCCCCCCGGAATCGGCTGGGGCGCCTTCATGGGACGGTGGTATATCGGCGCTTCGTCTGCCAGTGCTTTTGCGGGAATCTCGGCGACAATCCTGCCATGGTCACGAACTCGGAGAAGACCATCTCGAGTCACAAACCCGATTTTGACGGCCTCCAAACCCCACTTGGAGAAAATGCCCTGGAGTTCCTCTACGCGGCCTCGTTTGGCCACCAGCAACATCCGCTCCTGGGATTCACTGAGCATGATTTCGTAAGGGGTCATGCCGGTTTCGCGCTGGGGCACATACTTCAAATCAATCTCTATGCCGGTCTCTCCGCGGGCCGCCATCTCACAGGTCGAACAAGTCAACCCGGCGGCCCCCATGTCCTGTATCCCGAGCACGCCGCCGCTCTCCATGGCTTCCAGACAGGCTTCCAGCAGGCACTTCTCAAGAAAGGGGTCGCCGACTTGAACATTCGGGCGTTTTGCGGCCGTGGTCTCATCAAACTCGGAAGAGGCCAGCAGCGAAGCACCATGGATCCCGTCGCGCCCGGTCTTGGCCCCAACGTAGATCACCGAATTCCCGATCCCGCTGGCACGACCCAAGAAAATTTTGGGCTTTTGAGTCTTTGGATCCACTTCAAACAGACCGAGGGCAAACGCATTGACCAGCGGATTCTGGGTGTAACAATCTTCAAAAAAAATCTCCCCCCCGATGGTGGGAACCCCGAAGCAGTTTCCGTAGAAGGCGATCCCGCCCACCACACCCCGCACGATCCTGCGGTTCCGGGGAAGAATTTCGGAATCTCCTAGTTTCACCTGAAGTGAAGATGGAGAGGGCGTCTCCCCCGTCCCGGGTCCGGGGTTCGAGTTTTGCGGATGAAGGGGCCCGAAGCGCAAGCTATTCATGGCGGCAATCGGGCGTGCCCCCATGGTAAAGATATCCCGCAGAATTCCACCCACCCCGGTCGCGGCTCCCTGAAACGGCTCCACAAAACTGGGGTGATTGTGGGATTCAATCTTGAAGGCGATGGCAATTCCCTCCCCGAGGCTGATGACACCGGCGTTTTCGCCGGGCCCCTGCAACACACAGGGGCCGCGAGTGGGGAGGCGTTTCAAATGCACACGGGAGCTCTTGTAAGAGCAATGTTCGCTCCACATCACCGAGAAAATCCCCAGCTCGGTGAGGGTGGGATTTCGCTTCAGGATGGAGCGGATCTTCGTATACTCTTGTTTGGTGATCCCGTGCTGTTGGATTACTTCGGGAGAAAGGCTGGGCTCAGTCATAGAAGTCGGGTCAAAATGGAAATGCTGGAAGAATCTCGGGGATACCTTCCTCCAGGTATCCCTCTTCGAATGGGCTGCGGTTTCGGGGGCCGGGGCGAAGTCATTCCGGCCGCGGGTTACCTGGCCACCAGACTACTGACCATGGACTCGAAGATTCCCCGGCCATCCTCGGAGCCGAGCAGCACCTCGCTTGCTCGTTCCGGGTGCGGCATCATGCCCATTACGTTCCCCGCCCGATTGCAAATCCCGGCAATATTTGCGGCAGCACCGTTCGGATTGGCCTCGTCGGTAATCTCCCCATCCGGGGTCGAATAACGGAACACCACTTGATGATACCCTTCCAGTTCGTCCAGAGTCATCGGCTCGGCAAAATAATTTCCTTCCATGTGGGCGATGGGGATCTTGAGGACCTGTTTGGGGGCAAGATTCTGGGTAAAAGGCGTGGCATTGTTTTCCGTCCGAACATAGACATGTTTGCAGATGAATTCAAGTCCCCGGTTCCGCATCAGCGCTCCTGACAGCAACCCCGCTTCGCAAAGAATTTGAAACCCGTTGCAGATGCCGAGCACCAGTCCTCCCGCGTCGGCGAAGGATCGCACCGCCTTCATCACCGGTGAAAACTTGGCGATGGCGCCAGTCCGCAGGTAATCGCCATAGGCAAAGCCCCCTGGCAGAACAATGGCGTCGTAGCCCTTGAGCTTATCGATTTCGTGCCAGATGAAATCCACGGGCTGTTCCAGCACCCGGTGGATCACATGATAGGCATCGTGGTCGCAATTGCTCCCCGGAAATACCACTACACCCCATTTCATCGCAGGCTTCCTCTCGTCAATTTTTATGCTTCACCTGGGACCCTCACGGTCCTCTTTTTTAATCACACAGGAGAATTCTTCGATGACCGGATTCGTCAGCACCTCTCGGGCAATCCGCTCAATTTCCTCCCGCGCCGCAGCTTCGTCTTGAATCCCGTCAAGATAAATCTCAAACAGCTTCCCCTGCCGGACCTCCGCCACCGATTTAAAGCCGAGACTCTCGATGGCATGATGGATCGCTTTACCCTGTGGGTCCAGGACTGTTTTCTTCAAACTGACGATCACCTCGGCTTTCATTTCCTGTCCCCCCTCCGGCCGGGTCAAGACGCGGCCTGCCCAGTTGAACGATTATCCTTCCTCAGCCACGCCGTGACCATCGAGCTCCTCATGACGCAGAGTGAGCTCCTCGGCGTCAGGATCGTATCCAAATAGCTCTGCATAACGGCCCCAGTCCAGCGCCGTGGCAAACTGCCTGTTGGTCTCCGCCTGCGAGAAGTGTATCTTTAAGATTTCAATCAGGAACTCTTTCCCGATCCGGCTTCCCTTTTCGGACTTCAGTCTTTCGACCACCTTGTGAATGATGGGGAGGTGTTCGATCTGCTTCCGGAAGATCGTCTTCCTTTGATTCTCATCCCCGTCACCCAACTGCAAACCCAGCGGGGTCGGCTCAATATCACCCGATTCAATCTTGACAAATCCCAACATCTCCGCCGCCTCGGTGATGGGAAGCAAGTCATCGAGCTCGAAATGAAGTTTTTGACTCAACTTATAGACATCATCGGGACCCTCGGTCTCCCGGATCACCTCGATCAATCCGATGATGGGACCAATCCGTGCGTGGGGTAGCGGTTCAAGGGCTTCCCCCTTTTTCACTTTCGAAGTTGCCATGGGTCTCCTCTAAGGGACAACTGATGAAACGGGCTTTTTGAATCCAGGAACTTTCCTCGATTTCGGCCCCCCCTCCCACGACCCGGGATGGGTGGGGAAAGATGCCCAAAGAACCAATCCTGGTTGTTCTGCTCAAACGATGAGTGAGTAGAAATGGTCAACAACTTCTTCGACGTCTCCGGATTTCATTTTACGCGGACGCGGCAGGGTGATAGATTCATCGGCCACAACGCGACCGGGTTTGCTTGCAAAAACCAGGATGCGGTCCGACATAAAGACCGCCTCCTCCACGCTATGGGTCACCAGAATGATCGTCTTGGTGACGATCTTATCCGACTGCCAGATGTCGAGGACCTGTTCCCGCAGGTTGGCGGCAGTCAGCACATCCAGTGCGGAGAAGGGTTCATCCATGCACAACAGCTCGGGCTCTAAGGTCAGAGACCGAGCCAGACCGACGCGCTGTTTCATTCCGCCTGAGAGTTCCTTGGGATAGGCCCGTTCGTAACCGTCAAGACCCACCATGTCGATATATTTATTGGCATGGCGCAAGCGTTTCCGGGGGGGAACTCCCTGGGCTTCCAGCCCCAGCGCCACGTTTTCCGCCACAGTCAGCCATGGGAAAAGGGCGAAGCTCTGGAATACCATCGCCGTTTTCGTGTTCACCCCTTCAATGGTCTGACCTCGGTACAGGACACGTCCCGAGGAGGGGGGAATCAAGCCGGTGATGATTCGGAGAAGGGTCGATTTCCCACATCCAGAAGGGCCAATGAAGGAGACGAATGTGTTTTCCTCGATGCAAGTCGAGATCGCCTCCAGAATCACAATCCCGTTCGCAAATGACTTGGCCACGCCCTCCAATTCCAGCAGGTGAGTCCCGGAGGTGCCGAGCTGCACGGATCCTGATGTCAAGTCTTGCACTCCCGGTGCTGTCATGATTCTGTTTCCCTGCAGATTTCCTCCGTCTTCGGGCCGGCCAGCCGGAAATCTAATCTCTGGAACTCAGAGGACATTCCACAACTCCCCGCAGCTCTTAATGCCATGTCGACTGACGTGGCGGGGATTGAGATTGCGGGGGGCTGTGGGCACTCCCATGATGTAAATCACGATAACCCCTGGATCCCATTCAGCCGGCCCCGCAACCGGCAGAACTTATGGCGAATCATCGCAGGTGTCATAGGATGGGCTCGATTGGGTGTGCCACGGTGGATTCTAGCCCATGCCATTTATCGGCGTCAACCCGCCGCCTCCTTTATCATCGTCCCCATGCGACATGTCTGCTTGTTCCAGGCACATAATTGTGCTTTGAGCCCGCATGAATCCTGATATAATCTGCCCCCTACAACAGTCTAGAAAAGGACGGTCCCTGGCACGATGGAAGAAGAGAAAGTCCCTTTGAGTGTTCCGGCTTCACCCCCGTCACCCGAATCGCCCGCTGGCAAATCCCGAAGATGGGAACTGGTTGTCTGGGAAAACATTAAGTCCCTCCTGTTTGTCCTGATAGCCGTTTTCTTCATCCGCTCCTTCGTGGTGGAGGCCACGGTCGTCCCCACCGGCTCGATGGAACGTACCATCCTGATCGGCGATCACCTTTTCCTGAGCAAGCTTTTCTATGGGCCCCGCATCCCTTTCACCAATGTTCGATTACCGGCAATCAAGAACATCAAGCGTGGGGATATCGTCGCCTTCCGCTTTCCGCTCGACCCTACCCTGACTTATGTGAAGCGTGTCATCGCCCTGCCGGGAGATGTCATTGAGATACGGAGGAAACAGATCTTTATCAATGGAACGAAACTGGAGGAACCCTACGTCGTTCACTCGGACTCCCAGGTCTATGACGACCATGACTACATCCCGGGCGACGTCCGCCTGAGGGACAACATGGCCCCGGTGACCGTTCCCCCCGAGAGTTTTTTTGCGATGGGCGATAACCGTGATTTAAGTTATGACAGTCGATTCTGGGGGTTTGTTCCCTTTGCCAATGTCGTGGGTGAACCTTTGATCGTCTTCTGGTCGTACGATGCCCCCACGCAGGATTGGCTAAGTCCCGGGATCGCGAATCGAGTGCAGTTTTACAGTTCTGTCTTCGTCCATTTCCTCGACCGGACCCGTTGGGGTCGGACCGGCAAGATATTCTGAAACGGCAGCCTGCTGCCTCCGAGGCAGTTCGGGTCCTTAGACCGGCGCATGGGAACGCCCCTTCAGGAGATTAAAGGAGGAGTTGAGTCGGGCTGGGGAGGAAAAGCAGAACAGAAGTTTTCGTCTTCAAGCAGGCGGAAGCGTTCCTCAGGCAACAATTACCCCTGGGCGTGCAGTTTATACGCCGAAATCTTCTTGCTGAGCGTGTTGCGGTGAATCCCCAGCACCCGCGCCGCCTTGCACTGGTTCCAGTGATTTCGTTCGAGAACTTTTCGAATGAACTTTTTCTCAAACTCGGTCAGAGCCTCGTCGTACAGAATTCCCCTATCAACCATCTGATTGATCAACGACTCTAACTGTTCTTTCACGGCAACCGCCTCCCGACAATCCCTAGGGTATTTTGATGAGTGCCGAAGATCGAATCACGCGATGAGGATCAGTCACTCCCTTATGTCGTCCCGGATTCCTTCCATATGGTCCGCAGCTTATTGAGCCCCTCGTCGAAGCGGGTTTTGACTTCGGGTGGAGTCAGCGTGGAAATGAACCGGGCCCCATGCATCAAATAGGGAGCCATGGTGGCATTCTTCACCCACTTGAGCTCGAAGGGGAATGCCAGGAGTCCCAGGAACAATACCGCGCACAGCAGAAACCCTTTCGCAAATCCGAAGAACCCGCCCAGTACTCGATCGAACCATCTCAATTCAGCTGCCGCCAGAAGCTTTCCCAGAAGAAAGCCCACCCCGGCCCCGATCAATTTGACCACGATAAAAATGATGATAAAAGCGAGGAAAGCAGCCAATTCATAAGTCCGAAAGTAAGGCAGCAACATCGGGGCCAGTCGCGGGTAATACCAGGCTGCCAACAACAAACCGAGCACCAGAGCTCCGATCGAAACAAACTGGTGCGTCATGCCATAAAGAATCCCTTGAACCACCGAATAGATGAGGATGGCCCAAACGATCACATCAAGTGCATTTAAGGAAATCCCCACAGTCCCCTCGGCAATACGGATTTCGCCCTGCTGTGATTCTTACGCCCCACACATGGTCATTCGATCGGGGTGCGGACTAAGCCCTTGCAGGTCTCATGGCCGTGCGGACCGGGCCAGTTCACTGCCGGTTAACAAACGATACGCCTCCAGATACTTTTCACGGGTGGCACGAGCTACATCTTCTGGAAGCGCAGGCGCGGGCGGTTGTTTGTCCCAACGAATTGATTCCAGGTAATCGCGGACGTACTGTTTGTCGAAAGAGGGCTGAGGCCCCCCCTCCTGATACCGGTCCTTCGGCCAGAACCGGGATGAATCGGGCGTCAGGCACTCATCAATCAACACAATCTCGTCTCCCACCAACCCGAATTCGAATTTTGTATCGGCAATGAGAATGCCTCGCGATTCGGCGTAAGACGCTGCCGCACCGTACAGAGCCAGAGTAAGATCGCGTAACGTGGCGGCGCGCGTCCGATCCCCAACGATTGAGGCAAACCGGTCAAACGGGACATTTTCGTCGTGCCCGCTCTTTGCCTTGACCGCCGGAGTAAAGATGGGTCCCGGCAAGAGCGCTGATTCTTTCAAATTTGCCGGGAGCTGAATTCCACAAACCGAACCCATGGCCTGGTATTCCTTCCATCCTGAGCCGGAGAGATAACCTCGCGCCACACACTCGACCGGGATCATTTCAGTGCGACGAACCAGCATCGAGCGTCCGGTCAACTGGTCACGAAAAGGCTTCACCCGGTCCGGATAATCGTCCACTTCGGTGGTGATGAGATGATGGTTGACGATGGGCCGGAGATGCTCGAACCAGAATCGCGAAAGCTGTGTTAGAACCCGGCCCTTGTCAGGAATCCCGGAGCCGAGCACATAGTCGAACGCAGAAATGCGATCGGTGGCCACAATGAGCAGCTGATTCCCGAGCTCGTAGACATCGCGCACCTTGCCACGAATGAATAGTTCTATACCCGGAAGGTTCGTCGCTAACAAGATGGAATTGTTCATACCGGTGACAGGGCAAAGCGCGGAGCTTAAGCAATCTATTTCGACGACACCATTTTGTCAAGCGCCGTGTCCCAATTTTTTTTCTTCACAATTGAAGAAAATATTTGACACGCGTGAAGGAGAGGTGTGGGAGGCGCCGCGTGCGCGCGGCGACACGAGAGGGAGGAGGATGGCTCAGCCCTGCGTGGGGGCCAGGCGATGGGTTCAGTCGAACTTGACCGACACCAGCTTGGACACGCCCGATTCCTGCATGGTGACCCCGTACATGGAACGGGCGATCTCCATGGTCTTCTTGTTGTGCGTGATCACGATGAAATGCGTCTCCCCGCTTAACTGTCCGATCATGCGGGTGAACCGTTCGATGTTCGCTTCGTCCAGCGGAGCATCAACCTCGTCCATGACGCAGAAGGGACTGGGCTGGTAACGGAAGATGGCCAGCAGCAGGGCGATGGCGGTGAGTGCTTTTTCGCCCCCGGAGAGGAGCAGGACGTTTTGCAGCCTCTTTCCCGGGGGTTGGACATGGAGGTCAATGCCACTCTGTTGTACATCGCTCTCATCGGTCAGTTTCATCGAGCCAAAACCGCCCCCGAACAATTGTTTGAAGGTCTCCTGGAAATTCTCATTGATGGAATTGAAGGCCTCCTCAAATTGCTGCCGCGAGACCAGGTCGATTTCCTGGATGGTCTGCGTCGTGTCCGCGATGGAGTCGAGCAGATCCTTGCGCTGGGTGTCCAGGAAGGTGTGACGCTGTTCGCATTCTGCGTATTCCTCAAGCGCCATCATATTGATGGCCCCCATGGCATCGATCCTCTGCCGCAACTGGGTGTGCTCCGCGATGGCCCCCTGGAGGTCCTCGCCGGCGAGACGGGAGATTTGCAGCAGACGGAGTTCCTCCCAGGGGCGGTCAAGTTCCTGCTCGCAAGCCTGACGCACATGGGTCAACTCGGACTCCAGCCGGGCCACTGTGACTTCAATGGCGGAGCGGGCCTCCATCAGCTGGGACAGGGTTTCCCGCTGGGCCTTCAATCGATCTTCAATTTCGATCAGATTCGCACGGAGGGTCTCGGCTTCGTGGGTCGAAGCAGCAATCCCTTCTTCCAATTCAACCTTGACCCGGGTAAGACGGCTCACTTCGGCCTCAATCTCAACGAGGGAGGTTCGCAACGATGCCTGTTCTTCCCCTGTGGCGGTCTGTTGCTGATTCAGCCGGTCCTGGCGTTGCTGCATCTCTTCCCGCTGGTGAAGGAGGCGCTCGAGGGTCACCCGGCTGGATTGCGTCCGTTCAGTCAGCGTGGCCAGCCGGGAGCTCAATTCAGTGATCTCAGCGCCCAGCGCGTCCCTGGAGGATTTCAGATCGCGCGCTTCTTCCGACCGGTTTAGTATCCTTCCTTCGATTACCTGCTTGCTTGTCTCCAGGGCCTCCAAGTCAATCCGCGAAGCTGCCTGGGCCTCACGGGCCAGCTGTCGCTCCAGATCCAGCCTCGACAATTCCCCCTGGAGCACAGCCACCTTTTGGCCGGCCCTGGAGATTTCAGCATCAAGTTGCTGCATTCGATGGTCAGACCCCACCTGGAGTTTCTCGAGTTCGATCTTGCGCCCGCCCAGGGCTTGAACAGCGGTCTCAATCCGGGCCATCTTCATCCGAAGCTCGCCCTGTTGAGCCACCTGGCTCCCCAGGTCCTTCTCCGAACTGACCAACTTTGAAGAGAGCGCGCGAAGCTCACGTTTTAACGCTAGCGGCCCCGCCCCACTCTTTCGTCCTCCCCGGATCCAACATCCACGAAAGACCTCTCCTTCCCGCGTTACAAAGGCCGTCCGAGGAAATTCGCGGGACAACCGATCGGCCGTCTCAAAGGAATCCACGATGTACGCATCGGAAAGCAACGGGAGTACCTGCTCTGTGGCTTCGCCGAAACGTCCCTGAAGACGGACCAGCGAACTGACGGCTGCCTGCACGCCCGGCTGCGCCAAAACCGCGGGATCGGTTCGAGGACTTTTTGATGCGAAAGAGCGGGCTCCCCGTTCCACCACAAAGGTCGAACGCCCCCCCGTTTGCGTTCGTAGAATCGCAATTCCTTGCTGGGCCACCTGGCTGGACTCGACGACCAGAAATTCCAGCTCGTCCTTCAGGTACTCTTCGATGGCCTGTTCAAAGTCGGACTCGACCTCGATAAAGTCGGCCAGCACCCCGAGGGTTTTGAACCCCGGATACAACCCTGTCACGTCTGACGTCAGGAGTTTCTTGACGCCCTCGTCGACGTACGCGTGATGAAGGATCACTTCCTCAATGGAGTGTTGACGTGCCTGGGCATCGGCCTGCTGATGTTTCAACTCTTCAATGGCCGTTTCGAGTGCTGAGTCGCGAGTGTGGCACGCATCCAGCTCCTCCTTCTGGCCTGCCAACTCCGTCGATACACGATCGCGCTCCGCACGCTCTTCGTCCACTGTCTGTGCCAACAGCTGGCGCGTTTCCTCAAACTCGCGGGCTTCCATCCCTGCCTGGATCAGTTCGCGTTCCAGCCTCTCCCGTTGGGCCCCCAACCGAGAATCCGCCTCATCAATCTGGGAAATCTGATTGTTCAAAGTCGCGGCCTGCTGGACCGCTTCAATCAGTCCGGTTCGCAGCTGTGCCAGATCATCTTCGAGAACACGGAATTGATTGTCCGACTCACTGGCCTTCCCTATCCGGTCCGACATTTCGGTCTCGAGTCCCTGCACCTCGCGCTGCAATTGATCGTCCTCAGCTCGCTTCGTGGTGACCTCTCCTTCGAGGGACTCGATCAACTCCGCCATAGCTGCCGCTTCGTTCCCCAACTCCTGAAGTCTCTGCGCGAGCGCGTCCAACTGCTGATGAGCATACACAATCCGGTTCTGAGCGCGATCCTGTTCCAGGTTGGCCTGCGATAGGCTCTCGTGACGCTGACGCAGCAGGTCCTCCAACTCAAAACTGCGCTGTTGGGACGCCGCCTGCTCCCGCTCGAGCACGCGCATCTCCTGTTGGGCGGACTCCGCCACAGCCGCCGCCTCGGTCAATTCGGACCGCATCCGGTCAACGTCCTCTTCAATCCCGACCAGGCGGCTGAAGAGAATCGATGTCCCTTTCTCGCGAAGCTCTTCGCGGAGTTCCTTGTAACGTCGGGCCTTTGAGGCTTGACGTTTCAACGAGTTCAATTGACGGGTGACCTCTTCAATGATATCGCTCACTCGCGAGAGGTTCAGCTTCGCTGATTCCAGCTTGGCTTCCGCCAGCTTCCGCTTGGCTTTGTACTTGGTCGTGCCGGCTGCCTCTTCAATCAGGGTTCGACGATCATAAGGCTTGCTGCTGAGGATTTGCCCGACGCGGCCTTGCTCAATAATGGCATAAGAATTGGGCCCGAGTCCGGTCCCCATGAAAAGTTCTTGGATATCGCGCAGGCGACACTGCCTTCCATTGAGGTAGTATTCGCTTTCGCCCGAGCGGTAGAGTTTGCGGGTGACAAGAATTTCACCGGGCCGGGGTTCGACCCTCCTCTTAGCCCTCGTCCTGCGAACTGAAGATGACTCCGAACTTCCGTCCGCGGGTTCACCGGGGATTGCCGGTCGTTCCTGGAACAAATCCTCCTGTTTCAGTTCAGCCGTTATCTGCTCGGCCTCGCGACCAAACTCAGGATCCACCAGGGTCAACGAAACCTGGGCCAACCCCAGCGGCTGCCTCTCGCGGGTCCCATTAAAAATCACATCTTCCATCGAAGAACCGCGCAAGCTCTTGACACTCTGTTCCCCCAGGACCCAGGCAATCGCATCGGCGATATTGGACTTCCCGCAACCATTCGGGCCGACAATGGCTGTCACGCCACTCCCCTCCGAAAACATGAGTTCGGCCTTGTCACAAAACGACTTGAAACCGATCATTTCAATGCGCGAAAGCTTAAGCACTAGTTCACCTTCTGAGATTGAAGCTTGAATGAGATTAGCCGCGTGGATAGATCCATGGAATAGGCGGATAGATACAACCTATGGAATCTCATCGAGTGTAGCATACTACATCTTGAATTGACAAGGTCCTCACTGCCTCTTTGTCCTCACTGCCTCTGCCGGGACCCCTAAAAGCAGCCCGTGTCACCCCCATTCCTCAAGAGAAGGCTCGTATAAGAGGGTCACCTTCGACCGGTTGGTTTGGAAAACTCCTGGAGGGTTGGCCCGAACCGTAAAAGACTCTCCGACTTTCTTTTCCCGTTGTTGGAGGTGCGATTTTCGGTGTGTGGTCAAGCCCTCAGGACCTCATGGTGTTCACCCATCGATGCTGCTCAACGGCGCGTCGCCGGGTGATCGCTGATCAAAAATAAATTTCAGCTGTTTGGAGCCGACTACAACGCGCATGATCCGCCCGGTCGTCAGACCTGGGTCAGGACTGAAACCGAATTTCTCCTGCGCCGTCTGATACAATTGACGGGGGACTGGATTGAGTCGATGGCAACTCCCTCCCAAGGGGATTGCTCCGGATTCAGTCTTTTGAACTTTGGTTCGGAGGTCAGGATGTTTCTATCAAAGCGAATGATGAGATGGCATTTGTTCTTGGTGGTGGCCACAAGTATCACGTCCGCGAGTTTGGCCTGGGGGCCGGACGGACATATCTTCATCAATCGAGTGGCCCTCGAACATCTCCCATCATCCATCCCCTCTTTTACAAAATCCGATCCTTCATGGATTGAGCTTCTCGCCAATGAACCTGATCGCTGGGGTGGACCGACCCTGGAACTTGCCCAATATCCCGATCACTTCATTGATCTTGAACGGGTGGCGTTTCTCAAAGAATTTCCCGGGAATCGCTTCGAATACATCCGCAAGCTGTACGACCAACGAGCCAAACTCCTCTCGAAGGGCAAGACGCGCGAAGCCGACGACTTATTACCGGAGCGTGTGGGCTTCCAGCCTTACGCAGCGTGTGAGGTCTATGAGAGACTGGTCGTGGCCTTCAGGGAGTACCGCATGACGGTCGCCAGCCAACGAGACCCCCATCCGGTCGAAAAAACGGTCCTGTCTTACATGGGCTGGTTGGGGCACTATGTTGGGGATGGAGCGAACCCCCTCCATACGACGGTCAATTTCAATGGCTGGGTGGAGCCCAACGTGAATGGGTTCACCGTTGAACGGAACACTCATTTCAAGTTCGAGTCCCAGTTCGTTCACGACAATCTGGCCCCGGCGGACTTTGAATCGAAGGTCCACAGTCCCTCACCGATCCAGGATGTCTTTCGAGATTATCTGAATTACTTGAGGGATTCCTCCACCCTGGTTGTCCCCTTGTACGAGTTGGAGAAAGAGGGCGGGTTCAACGGGACAGGGAGCCGGCAGGGCAAACAGTTTGTTGCCAACCGGCTTGCGGCGGGGGCTCAGAAGCTAGCTGATCTGTGGTATTCCGCCTGGCTGGCCAGCGCGGAGATGCCTCCGCATCTGGCGCGACCCCGAAACAGCAGGGAACAACCCGGCTCACATGATATCCAAGAGAAACAGCCCCGGGTTCATTGACGGATCAACATATAGATTTTCCCGGCCAGGGAACTCATTGCTTCACGGTGTTCCAAGGCTCTCAGCCACCGGGAAGGGATATTCTCGGCCCCGTAGCGGGCCCCGGCGAGCGCACCGGTGACCGCTGCCAGGGCATAAACATCCTCGCCCTGATTCACCGCGGTGAGCACTGCCTCTTCCAAGCTTGCGGTCCTTAGAGTACACCACAAAGCGGACTGGAGTGTGTCGACCACAAATCCCGAGGCTATGAGATCTTCTTTCCCGAGATAATCAATCTCATCAAATATATTCTTCCATAAGTTGTTCTTGTTCCCAAAGAGGCGCTCAAGGCAGGGGCCTCGAGGATCAACGTCACCGTCCTGAATAAGCTGCGAAATCATCAAGTTCAGCAGAACCGCTCCGGAGGTCGCGATGGGATCTGCATGAGTGATCATTGCAGAATCGGAAGAGAGGGTGACGAGCGAAGTCAGGTCAGCCGCATACCGCAGCGCCACAGGAAGGGAACGAAGCAGGGCGCCGTTTCCTGCGCCTGAATGAGGACGTTTTGAATAGACCTTCTGGGATGCGGTCCGCCAACTCTCACCCTTGCTCAGCCGCTTGAACGACTCCTTTGTCGTCGTCCCGATCCCCCGCGGCTTTGTCTTATACCATTGAAGCAGTTTCGCGACGGCTCGGTCCACATTGAAAATTCCTTCTTCGAGGATGGACTCCGTGACACACAGCATCATCCCGGTATCGTCCGAAAACTGTCCCGGGCGAAGATGCAGCCACCCCCCGCCGAGCATTTCGCGAACTTCACCATAGTGTTCCCGGATCTGGTTCGGCGATAGCAATTGGACCGGGGCTGTCAATGCGTCACCCACGGCGGCTCCGAGAATTACACCCTGAAATTTTGAAAGCATTTCAATGACCCTTGTCAGCTCCATCCAAACTTATAAGTAAAACATTGTATCGGCCGCCACCTGTGCTGAGAGGGTCCATCCACTCCCATCTCATTCCACAGACGCTATCGCCGCCATCATTCGTCCAGTGTGGCCATTTTCCTTGCGATAGGAAAATAGAAGCTCGGGATGACATCCCGTACAGGAGGCGCTTATGGAAATGTTTTCTGGTAGCACGCCCGCCTCGACCAACTGGTCGCGATTGGCCGCCTTGAGATCAAGAGAAAATCTCTCTACGGGCCTATCCGGACCTGATGGGCCACGAACAAGGTGCGCCGGATCCCTGCCGTGGAGCAGCGAAGAAAAATAGCGATCCGCCCCCGTAAATTCTTTCTGAAATGATCTAAGCACTTCAACCCCCACTTCGTAACAGCAGGGTCCAATCGAAGGGCCCATTGACGCATAGAGTTGGAACGCGGAGCCGGATCCATGACGGAGGAGGGTTGCGACGGTTCTTGCCGCAATCCCTTGCGCCGTGCCTCGCCATCCCGCGTGGACGGCCCCTACGGTGCGAGATTCAGGATTCACGATCAGAAGGGGGACGCAATCGGCTGTCAGGACGGCGAGGATCACTTGCGGGAGCCGGGTCACAACGGCGTCTGCTTCGATGGCGCCCGGCGCCGGGCGAGTCGACTCAAAGAGAGCGATTTGATTAGAATGAGTTTGACGCAGGCGGACGACCGAAAAGCCATCCATCCCCAGGGCCTCGAAGAAGGCCGCCCGATTGGCTTCCACCGCCTCCCGCGAGTCGGAATCAGTGAACCCGAGATTAAGTGCGCCCGGCGGAAAAATACTTCGGCCGCCCAGCCGGGTTGAGAATCCATGCCTCAGCCAGGGGATCGCCGCCAGCATTTCAGACTTCAAGAGGTGGAGGCCTTTTTCCTTGAGTTCTACAAATTTCCCGTTAGAATTTCGATCAGTTAGCCCAAGATCTGTGACCAAAGGAAGGCCTCGCGCGTGACTATCGGAATCGGCATTGACCTCATTGAACTGGATCGCATCCGGGCCTCACTGAAAAGGCACGGAGATCGATTCAAGAGACGGGTCTTCACGGAGCAGGAGATTAAATACTGCGATGCCAAAAGGTCGAATGCGTTTCGACATTATGCCGCCCGTTTTTCAGCCAAGGAGGCGGTCATGAAAGCCCTCGGCCTGGGTTGGCAGAAAGGAACTTCATGGAAGGAGATTGAAGTCTTTCGAACCCAGGACGGCCAGCCCCAAATCCGGCTGACCGGATCGACGGCCCGTATCGCCCTCAAGCTCAAGTCAAAACGGGTACTGCTCTCGCTCACCCATTCCGAACATTACGCCGCCGCATTTGTGGTCATTGAGGGGTAGATCCCTGGAAGGTTTGTGAATCCGCTATCCTCATCTTAGCGCCACCAGAAAACCTCCTATGGATGCCCCCGGGTCGAATGCTGCCTCTTATGCTCCACCCGCCCGCCCGTTAATACTCCCTGCAAAATCCCCTCAATATTCACGTCGGCGATCTGGTTGGGCTCAATCGCCTGGCCGAGAACATTGACTTCGAGGAAGTTGTCACTCATGCTTTCAGTGAAATCACTCCCTCCCCGGTCCAGCGTTACCACGGAAAGCACTTTGCCCACCATCTGTTGCTGGAACTTGAGCTTCTTTCTTTTCCCCAGGTCTCTCAACTCTGCACTGCGTCGCTTGATCACTTGAGGACTGACCTCCCCGCGCATTTCGGCTGCCGGAGTGCTGGGCCGAGGGGAAAAGGAAAAGACATGAAGATAGGTCAGCGGCGCCTGTTCAATAAATTCTACCGTCGCCCGATGTTCCTCTTCTGTTTCCCCGGGGAATCCCGTGATCACATCGGCGCCGATGGCCGCATCGGGGATCTCCTGGCGAATGAAGTGGGCCACCTGCGCGTACTGATCCGCAGTGTAAGGTCGCCGCATTAAGCGGAGAATACGGTCCACCCCACTTTGGAGGGGAACGTGAAAATGTTTGGCGAATACCCGCGAGTGCGCTACATGTTCGACGACGGCTTTACGGACCTCCAGTGGCTCAATAGAGCTGAGACGAAGCCGACAGACCCCCTCGACCGTCTCCAGCGCCTCCATCAACCTCAAAAGGCTTGTCCGGTCGGACAGGTCCCGACCATAGCTGCCCAGGTGAATACCCGAAAGAACAAGTTCTCTATATCCTGCAGCCACCAGGGCTTCGACCTGTTTCAATACTTCATCAGGGAGAAGACTTCGGCTCCGACCACGAACGGCAGGGATGATGCAAAACGAACAGTTCGCGTCACACCCGTCCTGGATCTTCAAGGACGGTCGCGTCCGGTCTGTCGCCGCAAAGAAAGCTCTCCCGGGAAACGGTGGGCGCTCGAGCCGCGTGAACTGATCGATATAGACTTCGGCCGTGCAGGAAGACGCCAGTGGGCTCTGGTGCGCTTCTGCGAGGCATTCCTCGCCTGCCCGCTGAGTTCCGGGTGACGTCTCCCTATCGATAATTCCAGCCAGCCGGTGCTTGTGGGAATTGCCCACGACATAGTACACCCCAGGGAGGTGCCGGATCTCCTCCGGGGCACGCTGCGCATAACAACCTGTGACCACAATCTTGGCATCGGGATTTTGGCGCTGCACCCTTCGAATGGTCTGTCGCGCATCCCGATCGGCCGATGCCGTCACCGTGCACGTATTCAAAATAACGATTTGAGCCCCTGCGATGGAGGCCGCTTTTTCATAAGAGCGGGCCAGCATCTCCCGCTCGATTTCGCCGCCGTCGGCCTGGGTGGCCCGGCAGCCAAAATTAATGATGTGGAATTGCGGCAAGCTCCTCTGTCCTCTTCAAAACACTTCATCTAAAGCGGGATATTCTAGCCTACGCCGGGGGATTTGTATAGGCGGTGGCGTTGATCCTCTTCACCGCGATCGCATCGAATTCATCTTCATTCCGCGGGATTTGGCGGTGGCAGGTGCCTCTCTAATGGATTCTTATCCCTGAAGGGCATCCCCCCCGCCCCATGACCGCGGCAGAGGGAGCAGCCAGTCTTCGGCGGATTGCCCCTGGCAGTCTCTGAGATCTAATTCAGCGCTGTGGTCCTTCCCCCTCTCCTCAGGGAAGACCTGCTTTCCGGTCATGCTTCTTCCGGAAGTCCCAACTCACGCCATCGGCGCATCCCGCCGTCCATGGAGATGACCTTCCGATACCCCATTTTCTGGAGCGTATCAGCCGCCAGGGCGGATCGAAATCCTCCGCCGCAATACAAGATAATCTCCGCATTCGTGTCGGGGATGGCGTTTTCGATGTCTCTCTCAATGATTCCTTTCCCGAGGTGAATGGCGCCTCTTGCATGACTGCTTTCCCATTCGCTGTCTTCCCGGGTATCGATGAAGAAAAACTTATCTCCTCGCTGGATCTTCTTGGCAACCTCTTCCACCGTCAGTTGTTTGATTCTCGACTTGGCATCATTTACAAGAGCAAGAAAAGCTGGAGAATGTCGCATGAAACCCTCCTGAATTAAGTGGTGCCTTTGCATGAAAGCCTTGTAAGGGCGAGGCACGATTCGCTCCTACCCATTTGACGCCGCAGCGGCTTCATGATTTCAATCCAAGATCCTGCAACCCCATTATGGAGCCCGTCCTCCGCCGGGGACCGATCCCGACCCATCCAATTTTCACCCGTCAATCCATGGCAGCGGGCTCCACTTCGAGCTTAAGCTGCCCACAAGCCGCCAGGATGTCAAGTCCCCGGGGTTTTCGCACAAATACGGAAAGATGCTTTGAAGCCAGGTATTCCTGGAAGGCAATAATACGTTTCTCCGGCGAAGAGTGAAAGGGTAACTCGGCTGCCTCGTTCAGCGGCAGCAGGTTGACCTTGGCGCGTATCCCGCTCAGCAATTTGACCAGGCGACGTGCATCCTCCAGACTGTCGTTAATTCCATCCAGCAACACGTACTCAAACGTCAACCGCTCGCGCGGACGTAGCGGGTAATCCCGGCAAGCCTGCATCAAGCTGGCCAACGAATATTTTTTATTGTGTGGCATCAGGGCCGTACGTTGCTCTTCGGTAGTCGCACTCAACGAAACGGCGAGATGGGGGCGAATGCTTTCCCCACCCAGATCATAGATCCTAGGCACCATTCCCGCCGTCGAGAGTGTCATACGTCGCGGAGAAATCGACAGGCCGTTCGGATCTGCCAGGACGCGAACCGCCGTCATCACGTTGTCGTAATTCAGCAGAGGCTCACCCATCCCCATGAATACGAGGTTCAGGCGCGAACTCGCATCGAGCGCCCGCGGCGCATCCTTCAAGATGCCCATGACTTGTCCGACAATTTCACCCGAACTCAAGTTGCGTTTGAATCCCAGGGTTGCCGTCAGACAGAACTTACAGCGGTAGGAGCACCCGGCCTGCGTCGACAGGCAGAGGGTCGTTCGATGCTCTTCAGGGATGAAGACGGCCTCCACCGTTTCATCCCCGTCGAGTTCGAAAAGGTATTTGACCGTCGCATCCACCGACTCAGTCCGGCGAGCGACCGGCGGGAGGCTGATGGAAAACCGATTCGCGAGGGCACCTCGAAGATCCTTCTTGAGATCGGTCATGGCGTCAAAATTACCGGTCCGTCGCC
>JBAVHJ010000543.1:0-4902 GCA_049685715.1 Terriglobia bacterium
TGTCCTTCTACCTCAATGGTCAATTGTCCATGCCTTCCACATCACACTGACCCCTCCGAATTACAACCCCGATCCTTCTTCCAAAGCGGCCGCCGGCCTGCCTCGCGCGACGTTGGCTCGATATGAAGGCAAAAACTCCTTGCAAAGAAGAAAGGGGTCAGGCCTGGACATAGGACAGAAGGATGGGTGGAGGCAAGGAGGACATCTCGAGAGAAGAAGGATTGGTTTCAAATTCTCGCAGAGAGCGTATAATTCTCTAGCGAATCCGTAGACTGAAAGGGTTCGTGTCATTGCAACCTTCCCCCATTGATGGAATCCCCATGGCCAGACCGTTGCGTGTTCAATGGGAAGGGTGTTGGTATCACGTCACTTCGCGGGGCAATGAGCGGAAACCGATTTATCGCGATGCGGAGGATCGCTTCCATTTTCTTGGGTTGTTGAGCGAGATGGCGGAGCGGTTTCGAACCCGGCTGCACGTCTACACCCTGATGGACAATCACTATCATCTGCTGCTGGAGACGCTGGAAGCGAATCTGATGCAGGCGATGCAGTGGATCAATAGCGATTACAGTGGATGGTTCAACCGACGCCATCATCGATCGGGACATCTCTTGCAAGCCCGATACAAAGCCATTGTGGTGCAGCCGGAGCGATGGGGACTGGAGTTGAGCCGCTACGTGCATCTGAATCCGATCCGGGTCAAGGGATTCGACTTGGACAAAGCGACGCAGCGGAGGAACCGGCTGGGCGTGGGCAGAGAGTTGGGAGGCGAAGCATGGAAAGCGCGGATCGATTACTTGAGGAGCTATCGCTGGAGCTCGTATCGGGCTTACACGGGATTAGAAGCTCTGCCGCCCTGGTTGACCTGTGAGGAGATTTTGAAGGGGATCGGGGTGGGACGGGAGGCGCAACAGAAGGCCTACCGCGAGTATGTCGAGTCGGCCGCCCGGGAGGGACTGGAGCAAACCCCTTGGGAACAATTGCAGGCACAGGTGGTGCTGGGGGAGGAGGAGTTCGTGCGCCGGGTGGAAACAAGGGCGCACGGGAACGAACAGGAACAGCCCAGCGTCCGGGGTCTGCGCAAGAGAGTGGAATTTTCGGAAGTGATCGAGGTGGTGGAAAAGATGAAAGGAGAAGGCTGGCCACAATTCGTGGATCGGCGCGGGGACTGGGGGAGGGACATGGTTTTATGCTTGGCGCGACAGCACTGCGGGATGACGCTGCGCGAGCTGGCGAAGCAGATCGAGGTGGAGAAATACAGTGCCATCGGCAAAGCTATTGCCCGCTTTGAAGAACGCGCCACCAGCGATTCCAAGCTGCGCACGCTTCTGCAGAAGGCCCGGTCGGCTTTGTCCTATGTCCAGGCCTGACCCCTTTTCGTTATTGCCCCTGGGGATCGAACGCATTCGGGCTCCACCTCGAAGAGGAATTGGGCCGGCGATTGCGAGCATGGCCGATTGGGCGCCCCCGGAAGGAACTTCCCGCGGCAGACTCTTTGAAAGGCCAACAAGGGATACCAAAGAAATAGGTGGCTGTGCCTATTTTTTCCCAATATGGGATGGGGGGCATCATCGGTGAGCTTTTGACGCTGTTAGCATGCCACGTTGCCGGGGGAGGGATAAGATGCGTTTCTTTCATTTAGCCTTGCCACCTTGCTTATTGTTGATGGTTTGCTGCGAGTTCGGTCAAGCACAACAGCGACCGACGACTTGGGCGGTAGATCCGACGCGCCCGTATGTCGAACTGCTCTTCGACCACATAGGACCCCGAACGCCAGCACGACCGGGTGAGAGAGCCGAGGGGATATGGTTGCGTCTGAACAACAACTCGGGTATTCCAATTGAAATCGCCGTAGGCACAGGCAGCCACGAGGTGCTCGTTGACCATGCGGTGATCAAGGTTCCAGACGATTTTCTGATCGAGCGCGAACACGAAACCGGCCAGAGGGTGGCCTCCTGTTCGGCGGGTTACCAGAGCGGTGACGTTCATTCCGCGCTACGACTGGAACCCGCGAAGACCCTCATATTCAGCATACCCTTAAACCATGTTACCAAGGATTGCTTTGTTCGAATTGAGGTGTTCCCCTTGATGCCGACGCCAGTGGCAGGGCGTCAACCGCGGACCTTTGTGGAGTTATTTTGGACCGACCTCCCGGCGGAGGTCCAGAAATCAGTTACCCGGGAATCCAAGGCTCGGTAATTTCACAAAATTTTTAGATTCGCTCGGGTCACAAATCCGAAAGTTGTGTCAAGAAGCAACACTTTTCCGGGTGCTTAGCCGAGAACAAAAAAGGGGTCAGGCCTGGACATAGGACAGAAGAACTTCGAGGGTCGGGGCAACAACACGGAGTCATTGTTCTACGAGACCGTCAATAACGATCCCTATGGCATTCTCTGGAATCCCTCTTGGGTGGGACCAGACAAGGACAAGGTTGAGCAGAAACGACGTGAAGCAGTTGTGAACGCAACGGAACAACAATATGGGAAGAAGCCGAAAATTTACTAGGGTTCCTCTTCTGTTAACCGGATTATTGTTCAGCGTCTCTGCGTTCGGTCAGTCGAGCGGCGCGTCGCCTCTATCGGTCTGTCAGCTGATGGCCGAGCCGGCGCGGTATTCAGGAAAGCAGGTGACACTAACAGCTGAGGTGATTGAACCCCGGCGCGTTCAACTTGTCGATCCGGCCAACGCGAAATGTGGCCGGATACCTTGGATGTACCCAACGAATTTGGACGTCAGACCGAAGCCCAGGTTTTCCATGGTTCAAGATCAGAAGTTCAAAGAGCTTCAGGACAGCCTCGGCCTGATGCTGCCCCCGCCGCCAGGTTCGACCCGGCAGAGAAGTAGAATCATCGCTGTACTTGAAGGACGGTTCGATTCGGTTTATCGACTCAAGAACGGAAAACCGGTTCGACCCGCCCAAGGAATCGGCTATCTCGGCGGAGATAAGCAAGTGTTCGTGCTTCGTCGAGTTCTTAAAGTTGAGATTTTATCCGCTGCGCCATCGACGAGAGAAAAATAGAGACAGCCAGAGAAGAGTGAAAGGGGTCGTATCTTTGCGGGGTGTTGCCCAAATCCCCCTCTTGCGTTCGATGTTATACTCCGTTTGAAAGTTCATCCCTCACAATTTGGAGGCCCATCCGATGATGGGATTTAAGGATCCGCCGCAGGAGAAGCTGTTCTGTGTGAATGTGAGTCTGGACAAACGGGTGCGCGCCAATCATCCGTTGCGCCAAGTGGCCCGGCTGATCGATTTTGATTTTGTCTACCAGGAAGTCAAAGGCAGCTACGGGACCAACGGACATGTTTCGGTTCCTCCCCCCATCATTTTAAAACTGATGCTCTTGCTGGTGTTCTACAACGTCCGTTCGGAGCGGGAGCTGATGGATACGGTGCCGGAGCGTCTCGATTGGTTGTGGTTTCTGGGCTATGACCTCGACTCCGAGATTCCTGATCACAGCGTCCTGTCGAAAGCCCGCAAGCGCTGGGGCGTGGAGGTGTTCCAGCGTTTCTTCGAGCGCATCGTGTGGCAATGTGTGGAAGTCGGACTGGTCGATGGCCGGAAGGTGTTCCTCGATAGCAGCCTGGTGGAAGCCAACGCCTCGAAGAACTCCGTCCTGGACATGCAGTCGCTGAAAGCCCGGCTCAGTCAACACTACGCGCAGCTGGAAGCGCGTCTCGAGGAAATCGCCGAGGAGCATTCAGCCCATCCGGATTATCGACAAACCAATCGCCGCTATCGTTCCACCACGGACCCGGATGCGGCGCTGGTCAAGCGCGGGGAGACCACCCTGTCGTATCAAGTGCATCGGGCCGTAGACGCGCGCAGCGAAGTGATCACCGCCACAGAAGTCACCGCCGGGGATGTAAACGAGGCGCATCGGATGGAAGTGCTCATCGAGGCCCACCAAGCCAACACCCATCACCCCCCAGAAATCGTCGTGGCCGATACCAAGTACGGAACGATTGACAACTTGCTCGCCTGTGCGGACCGAGGCATCCAAGCCCACATTCCGGATGTGTCCGCCACCAACGCCAAGCGAGCCCAGATGGCGGATCTGTTTCCCGCGGAGCTATTTCGTTACGATGCGGCCGAGGATTGCTACTGGTGCCCGGCAGGCCAGCGACTCAAACGAAAATCGCTGCACTGGACGCGAGACAGCATTGATTATGGAGCGCCGAAGAAAGTGTGCGCCGCCTGTCCGCTCGAATCGCAATGTACGCGCAATAAGTCGGGACGAACCGTCAAACGCCATCTCCGCCAAGAGGACTTAGATCGTTTGCGGGCGATCAGCCGCTCTCCTCGAGCGCGCCAGGATCTCAAGCTTCGCCAACACCTCATGGAACGCAGTTTTGCTCGAGGGCAACGCTTGGGCATGGCGCGGATGCGCTGGAGGCGACTGGGGCGAGTGACGATTCAAGAGTTCCTCACGGCGGCGATTCAAAACATTGCGGTTTTGGTCCGCTATGTTCGAGGGCCGCACCAAGCAGCTTTAGCGATGCAAGCCGTGCCCTCGGATCCGGTGATCTTCATATGGCGAGGCCGTTTTGATCCTATTTTCGGTTCTGAGACATGTTCATGACCCCGCCTGTGGATTTCTGAACCCGAATCGATTCTTCGAATTAAAAAGTGCTTTTGAGCAACGGCCCGTCCAGGCCTGACCCCTTTTCCCACTGCTATAGCGATCCGAATGGCCACTGCGTTGAAGACCTGTGTATTGCCGAAAGTGCTGCAGTCGCAATAGGCGCCGGAATAATCTTCACTGCTGCTGTGATCCAGTACTACCATCAGAATCCCGACGCAAGGGCAGCGCTCTCCGCTGGAGCGAATGCGGCGAGTCAAGCCTTCTCCAATGCGACGGGAAGAATAACGAGCTTCTTTGCGAAAGATGCAGAGTGGGGAAG
>JBAVHJ010000544.1:0-1562 GCA_049685715.1 Terriglobia bacterium
TGTCCTTCTACCTCAATGGTCAATTGTCCATGCCTTCCACATCACACTGACCCCTCCGAATTACAACCCCGATCCTTCTTCCAAAGCGGCCGCCGGCCTGCCTCGCGCGACGTTGGCTCGATATGAAAGCAAAAACTCCTTGCACCGCCTAATCGGGTTGTTATAGGCTCCCGCTCGGATTGCAGGGTTCTGGATACTCGGATTGCTTCAACGGCCTGAGGCCGCAGCTCATTGGGGGGGTCCGAGATGAACTTCAGTCCTGAGATTCCAATCTAGTCTTCCTCCTTTTCTCCAAGACCTTTGATGCGGGGTAGCGAGATGGCACGACAAGAAGCGTCTACCAGGTTCGCCAGCCAAGGTTCATTACTCTTGGTGGGGTCCTTGATTTTATTGTTTTCGGGGGCGGCACTTTTGGCCCAGGAACCAACTGCGGCAATCACGGGAACCGTTCTGGATTCATCCGGCGCAGCCGTCCCCAAGGCGGCGGTGACCCTGACGGCCGTGGAGACTGGTAAGACGCGCACCCTGGTTACCGACGATGGGGGAAAGTACTCGGCCCCGTCGATTCCTGTGGGCCGGTATGAGGTTAAGGTCGAGAAGGCTGGGTTCAAGGCCTACCTGAGGACGGGAATTACCCTGGTGGTGGCAAATCAAGTGGTCGTGAATGTACTGCTCGTAGTGGGTGATGTGCAACAGACGATGTCCGTGACAGGGGAAGCGCCACTCGTTAACACGACAACGGTTTCGATGACTGGGCTCGTAGGTGAACAACAGGTTAAGGACCTGCCTCTCAACGGCCGCAGCTTCGATCAGCTCCTGACGCTCAACACGGGTACGAGCAATTACACCTATAACTATCACTCCGGCGTTCAAGGCAATGCCTTCTCTGTTTCGGGGAGGCGGCCCGAAGAAAATCGTTTCTTGATGAACGGGGTTGACTATGTCGGAACGGACGACAGCGGGCAAGTCATTTTGCCGAACGGCGCCAGCGGACTTTTGCTGGGGGTGGACGCCGTGCTGGAGTTCAATGTGCTTCAGGACTCGTATGGAGCTCAGTATGGGAAACGGGCCGGGGGTCAGGTCAGCATCGTAACTTCTTCAGGGACGAACCAGGTTCATGGGGATGTTTTCGAGTTTCTGCGCAACAGCGCCCTGGATGCTCGCAACTTCTTTGATCGCTCCAATGGGCCATCCCCCTTCAAGCGGAATCAATTTGGATGGGCCCTGGGTGGACCGATTAAAAAGAACAAACTCTTTCTGTTTGGAAACTACGAAGGCTTTCGTCAACGACTGGGCGTCAGCAACGTCGCCGTGGTGCCGGATGCCAATGCACGTCAGGGATTCTTGCCGACCGGGGCGGCCGGCGCCCCGGCGCCGGTAGTTGGCTTGCAACCCAGAATGCTGCCGTTTTTCTCTTATTGGCCGGCTCCGAACGGTCCGGCGCTGGGCGGCGGACTGGCGTTGAATTTCAGCAATCCCCTCCAGAAGGTTCGGGAGGATTTTGGTTTGACAAAGTTCGACTACACGATTTCGACTAAGGATTCGCTCTCGGCCAGCTACAC
>JBAVHJ010000545.1:0-2826 GCA_049685715.1 Terriglobia bacterium
CCCGAAGGCCACATCGTAGATGCCCACCCGTGGGAACACAATGAAGTGGCTCCCGTCCTGGGAGCATGGATGAAGACCAATATTCCCATCATTGCCCTGCATCTGACCCGCCCCCCTATTGACATCCCGAACCGGGAAGCCTTGGATCTTCCCTCTTACTTTGAAGCCGCCCGGGGGGCCTATGTGATTCGCGACTACCGCATCGGAATGAAGCCGATGGGCACGCTGATTGTTCAGGGAACCTCGACGACCGCTAACATTCTCAAGCTCCTCCCCATCCTTGACGACCAGAAACTGAACGTCAAAATCGTGGCCGCCATTTCGCCGCAGCTGTTTGCGATGCAGGATTTGTCCTACCAGCGTGAGGTGCTTTCCGACGCCGACTGGATTGATTCCACGGTCATTTCAAACCGGGCCTTGAGGCTCATGAGTGACTGGATCAAGACGGATGTCGCCCGGGAATACGCCATGTGCTCGGATTGGGATAATCGCTGGCGTACGGGAGGAACCGTGGACGAGGTCCTGGAAGAGGCTCACCTGTCCCCCCAATGGCTGTTGACGGGAATTGAGCGATTTGTCCGTGAGCGCGAACTTCGGCTGCGTCACCTGAAGTCCATCCTCGACAGCATCACCGGCTGATTTTGTCCGGAGTAGGATTGAGGGCACGGATTCGGTTTGAGCGAGAAACCTTCTGGAGGGGGCAAGAACCTGGCGTCGGAGGAAGTTAACTCAATCCCTTGAATTCCCGATGGACGTCGAAACCTATTTCGCGTGAGCGGCCATCAGCGGATTCAGGGTTGAAGGATTGATCTCGATCGCACCCGGGAAGCCGAGCCTTGCCTCCTCGATCTCGTATTTCTCTTTGGTAAGTTGACGAAGTGTGGTTTATAATGCACGTGATGCCGAAGTCGAGCCCTAGAATTTTTCGGGACTTGGCGGAGGACGAGGCCTTTTGCGGCTCTAGAAAAACGAATTAAGACAACTTCTCACCTCTGACGACCTGCCTTTTGGGAAAGTCAATTTTTTGACTTTCAATCAGCCGCCTCGTTTCCCATCTCACTTGAGCCCGAGATCCTTAAGAGTTTTTAGCGGATTCACCCATCGTAGCGAGAGCATTCCAAGGAGCATTTGAAATCCTGGAGGGCGCCATGAAGAAACTTTTTCTGCTGTCGCTCATCCTCGCGGTGGTGCTGGCCGCAGGGTGGGAAGTGTTGTCCTATTACGAATCGAATGACACGGGGCTGGTGCTTTACGGTCACCTGGTGGCCATGGACAAGGTTCCGGAATTACAAACCATCACCCAGCGCATAGTGACCCAGCCTGAGAACCGGCTCGTGGTTATGCGGTTCGAGGGCAAGCCCAAGGCCCCTCGCGAGATTGACTTCTACACGGCAAAACTGATCGACACTCAGGGCGGGATTCACAAACTTCAAACCGCCGTTTGGAATGAATCGACTCCCTCGGAGAATCTCCTCATCTTTGCAGTACTTGAGAAGACTGAGATCGCTTCGTTTCAATTCTCTGATCAGCCTGCCTTTCCCCTTTCCTACTTCAACCGGTTTTCCTGGTTGCGTTTCCGGAACTGGATCGGGGGATCGGCATTAACAATGATTGCGCTGGCCTGCGTGTTCGGTATTGTGTTGCATTTTAAGCCGGCAAAGAAACCCGTGGAACACGTGGATCCGTTTGACTATATCAACAAGGCAGCGTAATCCGAAGGTGAAACGGGAAGGCGTTTTTCGCGGTCACCTCTTCCAGGCCGAGGGGGGAGAGTTTTGCGCACATCGGGAGAGTCAACATCCCTGCCCACCCTGACGCCAGGCGCTGCAATCCATGCGATGTTGACTCTTTGCTTTTCGATTCCCTCCGGTCGTTCCCCCACGAGGGTGTCGCTGGACGAAGAGGTTCGAACGGGCGGGTAAACTGCTTCTGCCAAGATGAGAGTGGCTGCCCAATTCCGTGGTTCTCTTGGAGTGATTCCATCCCCCTTGACTTGAAGAGCCGTATCAGACTCGGAGAGGAATCCTTATCTTTCGGACTGGAAACCGGAGGTGAGATTCGGGCACTTCAAAAGTCGGTGTATGGTATTTTTGAATCTTGCTCGATCTTTGAACTGTCTTCGGAGGCTGAATACCCCTTGGACAGTTGCCTTGCTCACAAACAATTGGATGACCGGCCTATCGTGGCCTAGCATTGATTGGACGACTGACTTCCTTCCCCTACTCATCGACCTCCGCCTGTTGATTTCAGCTTTCCGGGATGACTCTGACTTGATCCTCTAAAGGTGACCTTAATTCACGCAGTCAAACTAAATCACCCGGCCGAAGGAGAAAAACGATGTCTTCCAAACCATTCTCTTTAGTGGCGGTTGCGCTGGGGCTCCTCTCTTTGAGCGGAGTCCTGTGCGCCCAGGTCCCGCATTTCATCCTCAGTGGAACGAATTCCCAGGTTCGTCTGCATGGACAGACTGAAGTCATGGGAGACCTGACGTTAACCTGTGATGTGGCGGGAACGTTTCCACCGTCTTCTTCGTTCACGGTCCTTTACGCGCCCGTATTCGGCCTGGTGAATTCGACCAGCGGTGCATTTACTGTCGCCAGTGGCCAGGCCTCCAACGCGCGGCAGGCCCACGTGGAGAGTGAACCCGCCACTACCGGCATCGTGATCGGCAGTGCCACTCTGAACCAGGTGACCCCCAAAAGCCTTACCGTTACTTTGTCCGGCGCAGCAGCGGCGGGTGATATCATCCGCATCGCCGGGATTCGCGCGAATATCGGTGAAGCGAATTTGCCGGGCAGCACTCAGGTCTCCGGCACCATCGTGGCC
>JBAVHJ010000546.1:0-4869 GCA_049685715.1 Terriglobia bacterium
CGCTTTGATTTCTGGCCTCCGGCTTCTGACTTCTGACTTCTGACCTCCTACTTCCGGCCGCATGCTTGCACCCTCGTTCCCCTGACACCCGCCACCTGACACCTGACACCTAACCCCAAGCACCCAAAAAAATGCCCACCCAGATGGGAATGATCTGAGTGGGCACTGGGTTTCGCTTGAACGTTATCTCAACCGCAAGGATTGAACCTGTTCACGCTTCCCTCTGCCGGAGATCCTGGATCTCACAGCGGCAACAACAGCCCCCGTTGAAACCAGGCCGGCTACAACTAGGAAAAATGTCATGTTGCGTGGTGTTCCGCCTTTCTATAGTGTGGTCGGAGTTTCGACTCGAACGCCTCTCTGTACTGCCTTCAGTGGTAATAAACTCATAACCCGGCCGAAGCATATCACCACCCCAAAGATTTTTCAAATCTATGGGAAACCGGAACTCCACCTGCCTCAGGAGGGGTGATGGGAGGGGTTGATTCTTGGGCTTGCAATCAAAGAAAGGCTATGAAACCATAAGCTCCGGTTGTGCAACCTTGATCTAATCTTATCAATCCACCATGGCCCGTTTTCAGGGGGTCAATGACAGCATGAAAGACTCGTCTCCCTCCACGCCTCCAGGTTCAGAGGTGACCGACAAGAAACATGAGAAAGTTCCGGTCTCCCATCCTCAGGATTCCTTTGCTCTATCTGAGGCGGAGATGTTCAGTCAATTGCCGCAGGCCATAGGGCCGAGCCTGTTTCTGGACCGTTTTACTCTCGACGAAGTCCATGACCGTCTCGCATCCACGAGCTTCCTGTCGGCAATGGTCAAGAAAGGGATTTTCAATCCACGGCTTGAAATGTTGTGCGTGGAGCCCGATGAGCACCGTCTCATTGTGTTTGACGATTCGGGCCCCGACCCGGTCAAAATGATTGAACTCCGACTCGCTTTGACGCGGCTGGGGATCCCTGCCGCCATGGGATCATCCTCCTCGAAAAGTCTGTTCGAGATGCTTGCTATTAATTGGGCCATGATGCAGAATCCGAGAGCTGCCTTTTCCGCGGAGCGACCGCAACTCCCGGGACAGGAACATCCCGGGTTGGGGCTGGGTCGAAAATGCCACGAGTTTCTTGTCCGGCTTGGAGGCGAGCTCCGACGGGACGGATTGATCAATCATCCGCAATACATCCACAATGCCATTATTTATCGGGATGAGTACTACTTCATCGATCCCCTGCGCCAGGGAGAATTGCTGGCCATGGTTCGGGACCTGGCCCGGTACCCGATCGACGTAGTGTCTCATGCGATCGCGGAAGGCAAGCTGGTCGATGTACAACGTCAAATCCGTGTCAATTGGGTTCCTGAAGTGATGGTGTGTCCCCTCCATAAGCGCCTCAGCAGTTATTTCGAGGGCCGGGAGTATCGTGAGGCTGTCCAAAAGTCGCTGTCCTCACGTTCTTATGACCTCTCAATCCAGCTGGGAGAACCGGCGGGAATGGATGAGGGATGAGGCACGTCCGGTGAGAAGGCAGGCCGAGCGAAAGTTTAAAACAGTTTTTGTTTCTCCGGACAGGCTCTGCTCTGCTGAGGGAATGAAGGACGCTTCAGAACTCTAATCCCGCTTGCGAAGGGAGGCGGAATGAACCGTAACTACATGGGCATGGTATTCATGGCCCTGGCATTGTCATTCACGGCGAAGACATTCCCACAGTCTCAACCATCGGTCCCGGCGATATTGGCCGGATCCTCGGAAGACAGGGCCTTGCGCGCAGTGGAAAACGAACCCGATGCTGCGAAACGTGTTTTGTTGCTGGATCAGTTCGTCAAGGAGTTCCCGCCCATGGCTCAAGTGCCGGACGTGAACGAACTGTACGTCTATGCGTATCAACAATTGAAGAACTCGAGTAAGGTGATTGAATACGCCGAGAAGGTGTTGGCGGTTAAGCCCAACGACATCGACGTCCTGCCTCTCGCCATCAATGCCACGCTCGAACAGCCAAGCCTTTTTGAAAAATCCTGGGAATATGCGAAGCACTACCAGAATCTGGTAAAGAACCTGGATGCGGCAAATGTTGGCAGAACGCTGAGCGATCAGGATCGAACCCGCATCCAGGCCGACGCCAAAGCGCTTTATGATGCGGCGCGGCAGCAAAAAGAGTATGGAGTTTTGCAAGCGGCGTACCAGGAATCCAACAATGACAAGAAGATCGCCGACTTAGAAAAGTTTGTCGGTGAATTTTCTGACTCTCCTCAAATCTGTAGCGCGTATTCGATCATCGCTGTGACCTATCTTCAAAAGCGTGATCTCGCCCGAAGTGCCGAGAACGCCGCGAAATGCATCCAGGCAAATCCGGACAATCTGGACATGCGGGTCTTCCTGGCGGATCTGCAGATTGAAGACCGAGCTAAGTCGAAAGAGACTGCGGAACTGATTCGCAGGGCGATCGAGCTTGCGGATGCATTGGAATCAAAACCGGTCCCCCCGGGGGAAAGCGAGGCGGATTGGACCAAGCGCAAGAACTATCTCCGCGGAACCGCTCATGGTTTACGGGGATACCTTGACATGAAGTCGGGACAATACGCGAAGGCTCTTCCGGATCTTGAAATCGCCTATAAGCTGCTGGGGGAAGATCAGGCGATCCTTTACAGGCTGGGCTTTGCGCTGGCCAAGCTTCGGAAGGACAGCGAGGCCCAGAACTACCTGTCCCGGGCAGCAAAAATGCCCGGTCCATTTCAACAGGCCGCCAAGAAGGCGTTGAGCGAGCTGGGTCATTAAGATGAATCAGTGGGCAGGGGGCAGTGGGCAGTGAACAGCAGCGAAGTATTGAACGGAAATTTGAACCATAACATGAAGGAAATCAGAAACACATCACCAGGGGCACGATTCAACGGCTGTTTATGGTCGTTCAAGAGGGAATTGACAATGATTCCCGCTCTTTTCCGCTCACTGCACACTGACCACTGCCCACTGCCCACTGCCCCTTCCCACTGTCCACTGCCCCCTGCCCACCGGAGTTGAATGATGCCGCCGATCCTGGAAGTTAGAAATCTGAAAAAGGTTTTTTCAATTAACTCGGGGCGGGCTGCGAGAAAGTCCGGCGGGCCGAAGACTGTCACTGCGGTGGATGGGATCAACTTCACGGTCAACGAGGGAGAAATTTTCGGCTTGCTTGGACCCAATGGGGCGGGCAAGACGACCACCATTGGAATTCTGACCACTCGTATCATTCCGACCGAGGGGACCGGCTTGATTGCTGGAATTGACGTGGCGCGGGAACCCATCCGCGTCAAACAGATTATTGCGGTGGTCCCCCAAAAGATGAATTTGGATCTTAGTCTTAAGGTCCGCGAAAATCTCACTTTTCACGCGGCGTATTTTGGTCTTCCCAAGAAGGCTCGCGAAGAGCGCGCAGATGAGATGCTGGAATGGCTGCAGCTTAAGGACCGGGCGAACGATCGCATCGATCGATTGTCGGGGGGCATGACCCAGCGCGTCATGATTGCTCGCGCGCTCATGCATGACCCCAAGATTTTGTTTCTTGACGAGGCGACGGTGGGCCTCGATCCTCAGTCCCGGCTCCTGATCTGGGAGAAGGTCAAGGATCTCAACCGCAGAGGCCTGACCGTGATCCTCACCACCCATCACATGGAAGAGGCCGACGAGCTCTGCCAACGTGTCGCCGTCCTCGACCACGGAAAGATTATTGCGCTGGATACTCCCGGGAATCTGAAAAAAATGATCCCCGGCGGCGAAGTCATTGAAATGCACATGCCCTCAAACAGCCCGCCCTTGCTGGCGACGCTGGAAGCCATTCCTGAAGTGCAGCGCGTGGAGCCACTCGACGGGATGGTCCGGCTCTACGTCACGCCGGGCTCGAAACTGCTGACGCGGTTGGTCTCCATCGTTGAAGATCATCAATGCGAGCTCCTCGATGTGCGGGTTTCGCATCCCACCCTTGAAAATGTCTTCATCTTCCTGACAGGGAAAGGATTGCGGGAATGAACCTGATCACCTTTCTGGCCCTGATGCGGCGCGACACCCTGGTGGCGGCCCGCGACATCACGTCCTTCCTGGTGCGAACGCTCGCCCAGCCCATGTTTCTCCTGTTTATCTTCGGGAATGTGATGAGCCGTATGAACCTGGTCACGAGCGGGTTCAAGGAAGTGCTCGTCCCGGGGGTGACCGCCTTGACGATGTTGTTCGCGGGTATGCAGGCCGTGACCTTGCCATTGGTCCTGGATTTGGGGTACACGAAAGAGATTGAGGATCGCGTGCTGTCACCCATCGGCGTCCATTTTATCGCCCTCGAGAAAATGGTCATGGGGACCCTTCATTCCATCCTCTCGGGATTGCTTGTGTTGCCGCTGGCCAAGGTGATGCTGCACGGGGGGGTGAGCCTGAATCTGCGCCAGTGGGAATTGACGATCGCACTGGCCATCCTGATTGGACTGGTGTCTTCCTCGCTCGGTTTGATGATCGGGAGTTACATCAAACCGGAAAAGGTGGGGCTGATGTTTTCGCTCATCGTGGCCCCCATCATTTTCTTTGGCTGCACGTACTATCCGTGGGTGGCGCTCTCCCAGATCCCCTTGATGAAAAAGCTGGTCCTCCTCAACCCGCTCGTGTACATGGCGGAGGGGCTGCGAGCCGCGATCACGCCGACTGTTCCCCACATGCCCCTCCATTGGATCCTGACGGGTCTCACCGTGAGCCTCGTGCTCTTTACATGGATCGGTTTGTCGGGTTTCTACCGGCGGGTGATTGATTAAGCAATTGCGGATTTCGGATTGCGGAATACAGATTTCGGATTGCAGAATGCGGATTGCGGATTGTGAAATAAGGACGATCCGCGATTGCAGATTTCAGATTGAGGTACGGG
>JBAVHJ010000547.1:0-7469 GCA_049685715.1 Terriglobia bacterium
ACCCTGGCCTCATTTCCTTTTAGAGGATATTGCCTGGAGGATTCCGGAGGCATGGAGAGGGTGAGGCTTGGTCGCCCTCTCCGCGCATTTCGCGAATCACGGACTCAGATACCCGCTGTGGACGGGCTCACACGTTGAAGGACACGGTTCTCATGGATCCGGTTTTGCTATGAATTACGGATTCTTCTCCACCCATTTCAGGACAGCCTCGGCGATGTCGGTCGGCCTTGTCATGGCCGATACCTTGATCCATTCGCCGGTCAAATCATTTCCAATGAGAAGCAATCCGCTGTGTTCCGCTTTGTCTTCAACATACCCCCCCAGCCTGTAGAGCACCCAGTCGACATTCTCTTTTTTTCCGGTGAGAAAGTACCATCCCGGCTTGGCCTTGAAACTTTCGGCATATTTTTTGAGCCTTTCGGGGGTGTCAGTAAGGGGATCAACAGTGAGGGAAATCATATTTATATCTCGTCCGACATGTTCCCCGAGAAGGGATTGGACCTTAACGAGATTTGCGGTCATAGGCGGGCATATGCCGGTGCAAGTGGTGAACATGAAGTTGACGAGGACGATTTTACCCTTGAGCATATCCTCATAGAAGCGAACCGGCCTGTTCTCCTGTGTCAGAAGTTGGAGATTAGTAAAATAGTGGGCTGACGCCTCGGAACGCGACGCAACGCCTTCTGCTGCTGTCCCGGATGACACCCCCTTGGTGTCGTTGCTCCTTTCAGTCCCCCGAGTGGATGGGGCCCCACTCGCAGTCAAGTTATCACCTTCGCCGCGGACCCGCGATGAATGGGAAGGTGCTGGAGGCGATTGTGCGGAATCGGCTTTTCCTTTGGCCCCGGTTTCCGCAGCGTTTTTGAGGAGCTTCACAATAGATGATGCTGGAGCGAGTCCGTAGGTCCTTGTCCAATAGCCTGCCGCCTCATTCCCAATCAGAATCATTGGGCTGTGGTCGTTTTTATCCGACACGTAGGCACCCAGCGATCGCAGCAGGGAATCGATCACCGGCTTGTCTCCTGTCACAAAGGTCCAGCCCGGTCCTGCCTTGAACTTTGCAAGGAAACTCTTCAGGCGCGCAGGGACATCCGTGTTCGGATCCACGCTGATTGAGATGAGCGCAATGTCGCGTCCCACGCGATCTCCAAGCTCCGTCTGCACTTTGCGAAAGGTGGCGGCCAGAGGAGGACAGATCGTTGTGCAGGTTGTGAATATGAAGTTAATGGCTACAGTTTTGCCCTTGACCAGATCGGTGTAAAACTTTCGCTCCTTCCCGTCTTGATCTAGAACCGTCGCTTCGGGGATTTGTAGGGAGGGGAGAGGGTGTTCCAGCTCCTTTGTGCCAGAATCAGCTGTACTTTTTTCCTTCAATGTCTCTTTGGATTCTCGAGTGAGTGTCATCCCGCATTGGGGGCATGTTCCAGGGGATCTTGACTTTACCTCCGGATGCATTGGACAGCTGTAATAGGTATCCTTCTCCTGGGTTGATACAGCAAGAGCGGTGCTCCGCGGAGAGGCTCCTAAGGGAAGGGAAAAGACCACTAAAAGGAGCACAAAGAACACCAGAATCCTTCCCTTCATACCTGGTTTCTCCTCCGGTTAAATTTTCTACCTCCAGCTCGAATCTTACTATTAATGATTCAAGATCTGGCAGCGCTGCATCGTGACCAAGGCGATATGGGACCTGCCTCGGAGATGACGTCCCCGGCCCGAGTTGAAACCCTCTTGGATTTCTAGTTCGGACCGTTTTCCTTTGGATTCCTTGACATTAAGGTTGGTTACCTTGCAATCATACACCTGACTCGACAGCGATCCTAAGAGGAATTATGGTGGAATGAAACCGGAGTGAGATTTTGCCGCCCACGAACACCATGAGTCTTGTCGTGTCGGGTTGGCCCGGCTCTTTATGCAAAGGAACTCTGCTTTCATTTTTCAAGGGTTTATGTGGTTCACACCAGACGCTCTTGATAGGAGGGAGGGAGAAAGCACAATTGGGGTTCCAATTGTGCATCCCCCTGTTTCGAAAGGTGAGGCACTGAATCTAATGCCAGGCGAAGCACTCCCCCCCAAAAAGTTTGGTGTCAGCCGCAATGCAGGATCGAAAGAAATAAGGTTGATCCTCGGGCTAGTGGGCTGAAGTTATGCCGTCCACTTGCTTGGGTTCTTCGATGGCCCGTTTGCCATGCGAATTGAAGCCGCCACTGAGCGCATCCTTAAAGCTGCGGATCCCTTCTCCGACACCCTTTCCGAGCTCGGGTAACTTCTTGGGGCCAAAAATGAAGACTGCAATTGCTAAAATAACCAACAGATGTAAGGGTCGTAACAGTCCTTCTCCCATGAATTCCTCCTAGTTTTTCACTATGAATCGTTGACCAAATTTCAAGATAGGTTCCGACATCAAGACTTTTTTGAATTCCTGCTGATCTGGCCTGAGTGCCACCCATGACTGGAAATCAACAAACGCAAGTGCCTCCACAGGCCTGCCTCAGGAGAAGCCGCATCGGCGGTGAGATAGAGCACAGCATTGGCCGCCTGGGGGGGAACCACCAGGGCGAGCAGGAACGTAACCGCGTTAGCGCCCACCTTCCGAACTTGACGACCGATGCCGCAACTAGGGAACAGGTTCATGGTTTCTTCCCAGGATCTCAAAACAATTGAAGTTCTCTTCAGCTTGGCGTTTCTTTCTTGCCTCTTTGGAGGATTAATCACTTGGTAAGCGTGACCGACCATTCCTCCGGCTTTCGGGTCAAGAGTCTTCAAAGCTGAGCAAGCTTTGACGTCCATTACGAAGGCCCATTCCTCCCGTAATGACACCTTTCCTTGGGTTCTTTGGAGGCAGCGCCTACCCAGTAGACCTGGGCTCACAAATATCGATGCAAGTGGGTGGCCAGAAGGAGCACTTTTTATAAGAGGCAGATTTGAAAAGGTTAGCGGGAGGGAGGGTAAGAATCAGGTGTAATCAGGTTGTATTGACGTGAATCACAAACACAAATACCCTGTTTCAAAATGTGCTCATGGAGCACACGTCACCTTGAGCGTATTCCAGTCGGTAATAAAGGGTAATGAACGGCGGTCAAAAATATACCCCGAGATGAATTTCTTTATAGGGAAGGTGGATGACTGCAAAGATTACCTGGGTGCATCTCCTGATTGTGTGATCATTCGGTCAAAATCGAAGTATTCACGGGGCTTATAGTCCCGTGAATTTGCACAAACCCCATATTTTAAAGTCCTACCCACAAGGCCCTCCAGATCCATGCGAGCGAAGTGCATCCTCACGCTGGTCAAGCCTTGTGGAGGGATACGAAGTGTGATTCCTGTTCGCCAGTTTTCGGGGTCTCACGCACTATAGACTGGGAACGATTCCCCTGGGTTGCATCAGTAATGAAAACGATATCGAATTTGGAAGAATACTTGGCGGGGCTCAGCGTAGTGCGTCCCTCCAAAGGTCGCGCTGTTATCGAGCAAGTATCGTCTGTTTGCAAGATTCAAGGCGTTCAACGAGACCGAGAGATTGTCCTTCAGGGTCTTACTCAGGGTAAGATCGAGTGTGGTATGTCCCGGAAGATGACTGGGTCCATTGTTCTCCGCAAAGCCCGAACCGTAGTAAACATTTCCTGAGGCCCAGCTGTGCCAAGGGAGGTTGATATCGAAGCCGACATTTAGGGTATGGCGCTGGTCATGATCCAATAGGAATTGACCTTGAGGAGGTGAGAAGTCCGTTAATCCACCACTGACCGCTCCAAATCCCTCGGCGTGCTGGTTTGAGTAGGCCAAGTGGACCTGCCCGCGATGAAGCACCTGGGGAGACCGCATGGTAACTTCCCAACCGTGTATATTTGCGCCTCCAATCGTAAGCGGGAAGAAAATGTTGGAGTTTCCAAGCGCGTCGTGATCGAAGAAATTCTTTGCATGGGTATGAAAGGTACCAATATCGAAAACCCATCCTCGGAGGGGAATCGATAAGCCAAACTCATGCTCCTCATCCCGCTCCCCGTGAAGGGGCAGAAATCCAACTCCCTGATCCAGGGCAAAGGCGAGCAATGGGCCGGAAACAGTGGACAGCGGTGGGGCTTGATAGTAACGACCATAAAACCCTCGAAAGACCCAGTTCCAGCGCGGGATCCGAATGGACGCTCCCATTCGTGGGCTCACCGCGTTTTCAGACACTAATCCGGAGAAATGCGTCAGCCTGACTCCTCCGTTCAGCGTCAGCCAGGACGTGGTTTTATATTGATCTTCAAGAAAGAATGCTTCGAGACTGCCCGAGAGCTTTTCGGTTTGATGTATAGAGAGATCGCTGCCGTCCGTTGCCTGAAGACCAAACAGGGTACTGTCCTGTTGGGCAAAACCGTAAAATCCGCCCCGGAAATTGTGTTTCTTCAGCGCGGCGCTCAAGGTGACTTGTGCCCCGGCATAGCGGGAAGCGTGGTTGTCCTGCGGGCTCAACTGGGGGTCATTGGGGCCGCCGACATAGTTGGCGCGATTAAAGTGATAAAACGGTGAAACAGTTAACATCTGGCCGGGTCCGGCGGTGTGCACCCAGGTGAAATTCGCGAAGACGTCGCTCTCATGTTCAACATCCCCGACGCCGTCGGCTTGCTGGTTTGAATCATTGGGGATCTGATATTGATCTCTGCGGAGAGAACTCACCAGGCGAAACTGATTTCGCTCGTTGAGATTGTAAACGATCATGCCGAACCCACCGACCCCGCTTGCCACATCATGGAGGACTTCCGAAGTCGGCGCTTCCAGCCCCAGATCGGTCCGATTCCCATTGACGCTTCCATAATAGGCGAACCGTTCTGTGTGGCTGCCAAAGCTCACTTGATCATTGGTCTGGTTGAAATTTCCATAACTTGTGACGATCTCGATTTCGCGATTGCGCTCGAATCCCGTTCTCGGGACAACGTTGAACACACTGTATGTTCGGTCGCCATACTCCGCAGAGAAACTTCCGCGCTGCGCTTCGATGTAGTCGACGTCTTTGGGGTCAAACTGCGGCCCGACGTTGCTGGCAATGTTCGTGTTGGGGACGGTCACTCCATCCACCGACCACGACACTTGATGTCCTCCTCTAATGTGGAGCTGATCGTGGACCATATAAGCCCCTGGCACATAATTGGTAATCATGGCCAGGCTGTTTGTGCGGTCTGCTCCCGGCGTCCGTTCGATTTGTTTTTGGTCCACGAGCGTGATCGGAGCGGCGGACGTGGTGTTGACCACCTCGGCTGTCTCTGAGATTTCGACCGTTTGATTGACCGCTTCCAGAATCATCTGAAAATGCAGAATGGGGGTGTTGTCTGAAACGACAGTCACCCGTTGTTCCATTCGGTTGAAGCCAGTGAAACTGACGATAGCACGATATTCTCCTATGGGAAGAGCTGTGAACTGGAACTCGCCATCGGAATTGGTTTGTGTCTTTTGCGACCATTCCGAGTTGACCGCGAAAAGCTCCACCTGCGCTCCCTGGATCGGTCGGTGGTCAGGATCGTGGACGATGCCTTTGATGTTGCCAAAGATTGTGGCGTGCGCCGAACCCGTCCAAAGGAAAACTAATAGAAGGACAGAATGGATATGCTTCCAGCTCATTGGAGTACCCCTTAGTTCAAATATGAGGATGCCATGGTACGGAGAACTTGAGAATTCCAGTCAGCAGGCGGGTGGCGGACGCTGGTAGACGGTTGGAGAGCGAGGAAGAGGAGGAGGATCCACATCGGTCGAGGAAACCGATGCTTCAATGAGGAAAAGTTGATTGACTGAAAAAGTCTGCGATGGCAAAGAATGCAGAACACGGGCGGACAGAATCATCGGAAATCCACAAGTGCGTGGACAGTCCGGCTTGCTACCCCAGAGGAGGTCCTGGGAGTGATGGTGTAAAACATCCTTCCGGCAACAGCACGAATGCTTGATCTTACAGCAGCTCGTTTGTTGTGCCTTGAAAAGATAGACGGCTGAGCTCAAGGGGAACGCATAGACTGCGTTGAAGAACAAAAGGAGTCCCGCAGCAAGAATGCTGCGCTGCAAACCTCCTTTTGAAATGCGATCAAGACGCATGGCGCTCTCTCGTTCGATCAAGGTATTCCGGGTGGAATCCAGATTATCAAGGGCTGGTTATGTTTGAACAACGAGTATACTTGTTCACTCCGACCTTGTTCAACCCTTTTGTCGCTTGTGAAGGGGGGAGCGTCAAACAGAAGGTAAGGCTGCCCCCGCTCCTATAGGTCCTTTTGATCCCGCCATTGCCCCGTCACTCTTGAACCGCGCTTAATGCCCGCAATGCTTGGTTGGAGGGACTGGGGGAACTCTGCGAGTAGTCACCCGCTGACCACACCGAATAGGCCGCGCGGTCAATTTCCACCCAGAGATCTTGGATCAGGCAAAGGGACCCCGGCTGATTTGGTCGCAGGCGTTCAGACGACAACCAGGCCGTTATTGCTTTTCAGAGTTTTTCGCAACTTCATTAGACTTTTGCTCAGCCGCACCATTATTGCCGCTGAGGGCCTCTTTGAAGCCCCGAATTCCATCGCCCAATCCTTTGCCCAGCTCAGGAATCTTTTTGGGTCCAAAAACAAATAGTGCAATCGCAACGATGACCAGCAAATGTAAAGGTTGTAACAGTCCCTCTCCCATGATTTTCCCCCTGGATTTGTATTTTGAATCTAGTCTCAAACTTTAAAATCTAACGCCTCATTGACAGCTTGGTTTCAATCAGGACTCACGTGCTTAAATCCTTCCAAGATTTCATGCGTGCTCCGAGTTAAGCCAACCCATCAACCTATATTCCATTCGAACGACATGATCTGTTATCCCAGGCCTGATCTACACCCATAATCTTCATCGTCCAGATTGCGAGCCGCCAAATTGCTGGAGTAGGGCTCGACAGCAATCATGCAACTTGCTAACCAAATGTGGCATAGAAGCTAATATAAAGATTCTATTTTAGTTGGGTTAATAATGAGAGGGAATGTGCAGAATTGTGGATGTAACAATATGATCCAAGATCGAATTTCTTGTTTTAAATGCGCATACAAACACGAACCCTTCTAGAACTGAAAGCTCTCTGAATATTGAGGGGGAAATCAGAGCAGATTGATATACCCTCTCAAAAGTATATTTCGGGTTTATTCAGTCTCTATGGACTGGTAGGGGAATTTGCATCTCCAAGGGAAAAAGGCAGTTTTTTAGCTTATTTAGCTTACTTCGCCCAGATCAACTCGATAAATCTCACGGAAACCCCTGTTCGGGATCAATGAAGGGTCTTACCGATCATAAATTACAAGTCCTACTCCTTTCACTTCGGACATTTGAAGAGGGTCTGTGTTTTCTCATTGGATAAATGAGAATCCCAACAATCAGTTAACAAAGCCCAATCGATCTCGGAGATGCATCTACGCGCTGGGTTGTCGACTCAAGAAGGCAAAATATAAAGATATTCGGGTTAGCAAATTGGAGTTGGCACAAAT
>JBAVHJ010000548.1:0-2667 GCA_049685715.1 Terriglobia bacterium
CGCTCTGCACGATGGCATACACGATCTTCGGATCTTTGCGGAAGATATCCAGGCCGATGCGGCCCGTCTCTGGAGGCAATCCCTTTCCCAGTTTCTTCCACGTGGCGCCCCCGTCGGTGCTTTTGAAGATGCCGCCAAGGTCCTTGCCGTCGGTGTAGGCCGGACCCGAAATGAACGCCCAGGGCTGCCGTCGGCGCGCGTATAGGGCGGCGTAAAGGACGTTCGGATCGGAGGAGTCAAGGGCGACATCACCACAGCCCACCTTGTCCCGGTAAGGCGCGGGCGCCTGAAGCACGGCCGTCCAGGTCTTCCCGGCATCCGTTGTCTTGAAAAGGCCCCGCTCAGCGCTGGGTTGCCAAAGGTCACCCATGGCCGCGACCCAGGCCGTCTTCGGGTCGGTGGGATGCACCACGATGCGTGCAAAGGTCCGGGTGCCGCCAAGACCCGCGTTCGTCCACGTGGAGCCCCCGTCGGTGGAAAGGTAAACTCCATCACCCCACGAAGAACTGTTGCGGTCATTCGCTTCGCCCGTTCCCACCCAGATCACCTTGGGATCCGAAGGAGCCACAGCGATCGCCCCAATGGCCGCTACTCCTTCTTTTTCGAAAATCGCCTGGAAGGTGCCCCCGTTGTCCGAGGTCTTCATGATCCCGCCGGTTCCGAGGCCAATGTAAAAAGTGTAGGGATCCTGCGGATCCAGGGCGATATCCGACACGCGTCCACTCATGATGGCGGGGCCGATACTGCGCGCCTTAAAGTTCTTCAACAAGACCGGGTCGAGTGTGGCGACAGGAGGCGGGATGGGCGCCGCCGCCGCCGCGGGCGTGGAGCCGCTGGATTTTGTTTTGTTCGTGGGTTTCTTGGCCGTTTGTGCGATCAAGGGAAGGGCGAAGAGGAGAAACGCGATCAAGACACGGGAAAAAAGTGTGCGCATGGGGGCCTCAGTTGTCTCATTGTGGGATTCATTGGAAACGGTAGTTTTCTAAACCGGAGATTTATAACACAGATTAAGGCGCTGTCCATCCATGAAATCGGGGATCTCCGTCACGCACTACCTCTTGGCTCACTGTTTCTCGCCAGCGAAAAGCCTAACCGCAAAGATCGCCAGGAAGGCGCAGATCTCGCCAAGAAAGCCTTTAAGCTTCGCAACGATAGGATCCCCCGCGTCCTCTGCGCTCCCCGCGGTTGACTTTGTATTTAATCCCCCGTCACCTCGACAACCAATTTCATTTGTCCCCCGGAATCGCCTGTGGCAGAATCTCGGCATCATGCGGATCACCAAAGTGTACACTCGCACGGGCGACAAAGGGGAAACAGGCCTGGTGGGAAATCGACGCGTCGCCAAAGACTCGCGGCGAATCGAGGCGTACGGGATTGTTGATGAGTTGAACTCAATTCTCGGCGTCGCACGAGCCTTCAATCTGAAGTTCTCCCAACACGTGGCCCCCAAGGTCCGGCTGGAAAAGGAACTCAAGAAAATTCAAAATGAACTCTTTGTGGTCGGCAGCGACCTGGCGACGAGGGTGGAAGACCGTTGGGACAACATGCCCCTCGTGGAGCAGCGCCACATCGACGCTCTGGAGACACTGATGGATGAGCTGGAAAAGGAATTGAATCCGCTCGAAGAGTTCATCCTGCCAGGAGGAGGCCTGGTGGCCGGGCAACTGCATCAAGCCCGTACGGTCTGCCGTCGCGCCGAGCGTGCCTGCGTGGCGCTGCGCCGCGAGGAACCCATCGGCGATTTCCTCATCCCTTACCTGAATCGCCTCGGTGACGCCCTGTTTGTGCTGGCACGCTGGATATCCCACTGCGAAGGGGAACCCGAGACGATGTGGGAACGGGAGAAGTAGGGGAAAGGTGTCGGGTGCCAGGTGTCGGGTGTCGGGAGACAATCCAGAGATGGAGATGTCTGAATTCACATTTAGGAATAGACCTCAGGGAAAGATCCTGCAGTTCCAAACAAAGACAATACACAGAGTGAAATCATAAAGGCGAAAAACATTGAGCTTAGATTCCGCGAATATATCTTAATAAAATCCAACCTCATCCCCGTTGGGTTCTGACACCTGACACCTGACACCCGGCACCCGACACCTGACACCTGACACCTGAACCTTACTCCCCCGCGAGTTCGAGCAGGCGCTCCCACTGTGCGTCCGACACCGGCACAATGGAGAGGCGCGGGAGCCGCACCAGGTCGAAACTCTTGAGCGCCTTGTCCTCTTTGATTTCAATGAGAGTCACACTGCGCTTCAATTTCCGCCTGGGTTTGATATCGACGACGGCGAGCTTGGGATCGCTCTGCTGCGGGTCCGGATACGGGTTTGACGCGACGACGGCAATGCCCACCAGTTGCCTCTCCTCGCCCGTGTGGTAAATCAAGACCTCGTCCCCCTTTTTGACCGTGCGCAAATTCTTCAGCGCCAGGTTGTTGGTGATCCCATCCCAGACAGCCTTCTTCTCTCGCTCCAGATCATCAAATGAATAGTGTGTGGGTTCTGTCTTGAACAACCATCGTGACATGGGGGGCTCCCGGATTGAAAATGGCGGTCAGTGGGCAGTGGGCAGTTAAGAGCGAGGTCAATCCAATCACTTCATTAGTGTTTCGAAGTCGAAAAGGAATCGACTCAGTCAAACTAGTCGGATGAGCATCCCACTGCCCACTGC
>JBAVHJ010000549.1:0-1809 GCA_049685715.1 Terriglobia bacterium
GAGGCCGCCCTGGATGCCCAGTGGGAACAGACCGTGAAAACGATCTCCGAAACCAGCAAGCTGCCGCCGGGCATCATCGCGCTTCACCCGTTCTTGAATTCACCCAAATACGCCGACCGCGCCCGGCTCACCGCCGTCCAACTCCTCGCCAACAGCACCGATCCCGTTTTCTTTAATGATCTGTTCGGGGCGGCCTTCGTGCCCGTCGATTGGAACAACCTGGATTTCGTCTTGAAACTCGACCGGGCTCTGGGCACTAAAGGAGGTCCTCTGGTGAATAAGTCATGGGATCCGAAGACCCAGACCAATGACCGCCGAAGGCTCAGTCCGCAGGAAGGGATGTTGCTCGACTACTTCACTTCCGTTGCGACCAAGATCTCCGCCCAGGTCGGTTCCGTTCTGAAAACTCCACGACCCGGCGCCTCGCCGGTTGACCTCTCCGCCACGTACTTCAAAAACGCCGAATGGCGCGGAGTGGATTTGAGCGGCGACAATATCGAGAACATGTGGCTCGCGTGGTTGAGCCTCAAGGACGCGAATCTCGACAAGATCACCCAGTTTAGAGGGGCCGTCTTCTATCACGTGGCATGGTGGGAGGCAAAATCGGTGAGCCCGGAACTGCTCGAGTATCTTGCGACGAATTATGCATGCCAACCGGGGGCCGAGTACGGTCCTGAAGGAGAGAAGTTTACATCCCAGCAATACGCCGCCGCGCTCGAGCGCCTCCGACATAAGACGCCGTAACCACCGCCAGCACAAAACAGATCAAACCGAACATTGAAGAGATGACTCTTCTTCCTACCTGCATGTCATTTGCTGGGACCTGACACTTTTCACATTTGGAGTTCCGTTCTCAACCTTAAACTTTGAACTGCTTTTCATTCTGCGTCATCCACGAAATCTGTGGATGAAACAATTATCGAAAATCGAAGCCGGTCACGACTCGGCCTTCTCCACCGGGTGGCGGAGGATGGTCTTCAGCTTCTCAGGAGCGGAGCGTCTCGGGTCGCCGAGATAGATTTCATGGTGTTTGCCGCGAAGCTGGTATCCCTGCTCCTCGACGAACCGGTGCAGTCGTTCGATCGTCGGCCCTTCGGCCGCGTATGGGCCGACGTGCATAACCTGGGCCGCTTTCCCCTCGACGAACCTCTCGAACCTAACCTCCGGGAACCTGGGAAACTTCGCCTTCTTCCGGGCCGCCGCAACCGCCAGCTCGACATCTTGAGTGGTTACGATGTCCGGCAGGGTGATGAATAGGGTCCACTTCCAATCGTCGCGTTTGTCGCTCAGAAAATCGGCGGCGTTGCCTGCACTCCACAGCCCTTCGAGGGCCATCACCGGGTAGTCCACAGCCTTGCCCTTTTTGAACGCGAACTTGAGCGTATAAGCGACGCTGTAAAGCCAGCCGACGGCTTCCTGGAACGTCTGACCGTTGGGATCCCCGATTCCATCGACCATGAGGCAATTCATCGGTGGGACCTCGATGATGGAGGGCGTTGCCGTGGACGCGGTGTAGTAAGGTTTGAGCGTTTTCTTGAGGTCAATCGTTTTCATACTCCAGCTCCTTTCCCTTGAAGGGGCTTGACCGGGACATAGAGGCCGAAGACGAACTTCCTTGAAACGATTCGCTTTGAACTTTGAACCTTGAACTTTGAACTGATTCTCATTCTGCGTCATCCGCGAAATCTGTGGACGGAACAAATGTCCCCTGTCGGTGACCTGATGGCTTGGAGTTCCGTCTTTCGACCTTGAACTTTGAACTACCTGTGGGGTGCCGCTTCAGGCTCAAGTTCCATCTTGATCACAAAA
>JBAVHJ010000550.1:0-2045 GCA_049685715.1 Terriglobia bacterium
GAGATCCCGAGATGGGCGGCGTAATCCCGGACGTCCTGGGTAATCTTCATGGAGCAGAAATGCGGCCCGCACATGGAGCAGAAGTGCGCCAACTTGGAGGACTCCTTGGGGAGGGTTTCGTCGTGGAATTCACGTGCCCGGTCCGGATCCAATCCCAGATTGAACTGGTCTTCCCACCGGAATTCAAACCGTGCCTTGGAGAGCGCATTGTCCCGGACCTGCGCGCCCGGATGCCCCTTGGCCAGATCCGCGGCATGCGCCGCGATCTTGTAAGCAATGATTCCGTCCTTGACGTCGTCTTTGTCCGGCAATCCCAGGTGCTCCTTCGGCGTCACGTAACACAACATGGCCGTACCGAACCAGCCGATCATCGCCGCGCCAATGGCGGAGGTGATGTGATCATAGCCGGGGGCGATGTCGGTGGCCAGCGGCCCCAGGGTGTAAAAAGGGGCTTCGTGGCAGTATTTCAATTGCAGGTCCATGTTTTCCTTGATGAGGTGCATGGGGACATGGCCCGGCCCTTCGATCATGGTCTGCACATCGTGTTTCCACGCGATCTCGGTGAGTTCGCCCAGGGTCTTCAGTTCGGCGATCTGGGCTTCGTCATTGGCGTCGCGCAGGGAGCCCGGACGCAGTCCATCCCCCAGGGAAAAGCTCACATCATAGGCCTTCATGATTTCGCAGAGCTCCTCGAAGTGAGTATAAAGAAAGTTCTCCTGGTGATGAGCGAGGCACCACTTGGCCAGGATCGAGCCTCCGCGCGACACAATGCCCGTCAGGCGACCCGCGGTCAAGGGCACATACGCGAGGCGCACCCCCGCATGGATGGTGAAATAATCCACCCCCTGCTCAGCCTGCTCGATCACCGTGTCGCGAAAGATTTCCCAGGTCAATTCTTCTGCTTTGCCATCCACTTTTTCGAGGGCCTGATAAATGGGCACGGTGCCGATGGGGACCGGGCAATTGCGTAAGATCCACTCGCGCGTCTCGTGAATGTTCTTGCCCGTGGAGAGGTCCATGACAGTGTCGCCGCCCCAGCGGATCGCCCAGGTCATTTTTTCGACTTCCTCCTGGATCGAGGAAGACACGGCGGAGTTCCCGATGTTGGCATTGATCTTTACCAGGAAATTCCGGCCGATGATCATCGGCTCCAGTTCCGGATGGTTGATGTTGGCCGGGATGATGGCCCGCCCGCGGGCGACCTCGCTGCGCACAACTTCGGGCGTCATGTCTTGCGGAATGGACGCCCCGAAACTTTCTCCCGGGTGTTGCTGGGTGTAATGGTCGGTCTGGTCCCCGAAATGCTGGCTTTCCCGGATGGCGACATACTCCATTTCAGGAGTGATGATTCCCCTCCGAGCGTAATGCATCTGCGAAACATTGTGCCCGGTTTTCGCCCGGCGAGCGGGTCGTCTAAGATTAAAGCGCATCTCGGCGAGCCGGGGGTCGCCCAGCCGTTGAAGGCCGTAGGCTGAACTGGGCTTTTCCAGGACTACCGTGTCCCCCCGGTCCCGGACCCATGGGGTGCGGAGGTCGACCAATCCGGACCGGATGTCCAGTCTGATGGCGGGATCCGTATAGGGTCCGGAGGTATCGTAGACGTAAAGGGGTGGATTGTTTTCAACCCCGGAACTCGTGGGGGTGTCTTCCTGGCTGATTTCACGCATGGGAACCCGGATCTCAGGACGGGAGCCCCGCACATAAACCTTGCGGGAGTGGGGCAAAGGTTTGACGACCGCCTCATCAACGCGGGCGGTCTCGCTGAGGAATTTCGGACTAGCACTCATGGCATACTCCTAAAAGTATCGGGAGACCTGGGCTGGCGAGGCCGCGACGGACCTCGTCCCGTTTCCACAGTTCGCTCGGCGAACCCAAAAATCTCCGCACGGAGAATTCAATTATATCACAAGTGACGGCGACTCAGCCGGGCCGAGGAGGGCATCACGCATCATTCCAACATGCGGACCAATTCGGCCCAGACCTCTTCCACGGGAAGTTGCGAGAGGGGATTCTTCTTGAGAAAACCGCACTTCACACCCAAAGGC
>JBAVHJ010000551.1:0-1759 GCA_049685715.1 Terriglobia bacterium
GTCCAGGCGGAGGCGCTCAAGGCGGGGAAGCCCGGGATCATTACTGCCAACGCGCGAAGATTTGTGGCGGCGGTGAAGGAGGCCCGCGCTCAAATGGGCCAGTTGAAAGAGGCCGCTTTCGCAAACATCAACTGCTAAACCCTTTCGTGGGACCTTGAAGAGGGGATCAGCTGGCACTACCACCGGATGGTATATCAATGAGGATTGGAACAGAGTTTTCAGGAACCGCGGGTTTCAAGGGGTCGAAACACATGCATTTCGAGCTGGACGCAAATCGTTATCAGACGCCGCCCGTGCGGCGAAGTGAACTCAAACACAAAAATGCGGTCAGCGCCCTGTCAACCAAGGCCAGGGTGCCGTACCATTCGTTTTAAGCATAATGGCATAGGAGGCTATTGTTATGAAGAACACCCTGCTTCTTGCAACCCTGGCCGTTTTGGTACTTGTCGCATTCACGCCCAGTACTTTATTCGGCCAGGCCGTAAACTACGCTCAAATACAAGGACGCATCATGGACGAAACCGGGGCGGTGGTTCCCGGCGCCCAAATCAAGGTGACGCAGGTTGCCACGGGCCTGGTTCGGACCACGCCAAGCAACGACGAGGGACAGTATTTTCTGCCCAACCTGCCGGTGGGGCCTTACCAACTGCGTGTTACGATGCACGGATTCCGGGATTACATTCAAGACGGCATCGTTTTGCAGGTCGGTGTAACTGCCCAGATTGATGTCAAGCTTCAAATCGGTGCTGTGACCGCCGTGGTGCAGGTGGAAGCCGATACGGGAATGGTCGAGACGCGCCAGAATTCGATTTCCACGGTGATCGACAACAGCCGGATCATGGAGCTTCCGCTCAATGGCCGGAACGCCCCCAATTTGATAATGATTGCCGGGGCGGCCTCAAACAACTCGCTTCCAAGTCAGGATTTGATGAGCAGCAAGAATTACGGGAATGGCACCAGCGGCGCCTCCCAGACGATCTCCGTGGCCGGGGGCCAGCAAAATGCCAACAACTACCTGCTGGATGGCGGGGACAATAATGATGCCTTTTCGAACGTCAACTCGCCCTTTCCGTTCCCGGATGCCATCCAGGAATTCAGCGTGCAAAACAACGGGTTGTCGGCGCGTTATGGCGTTCACGCCGGCGCGGTCATTAACGTGGTGACCAAGTCGGGCACCAATAATTTTCATGGCAATCTCTTCGAGTTTCTTCGCAATCCCATCACTAACGCCCAGCATGAGCATTTCACTCCCGTGGCGCCGGGCTTCAAAGACGACACCATGAAGCGCAACCAGTTCGGCGGGACCCTGGGGGGACCGATCAAGAAGGACAAGCTGACGTTCTTTGTCGGTTACCAGGGCACACGACAGGCCTCCACCCCCCCACCCATCGCGACGCACGTCCCCACCTCGGCCGCGCTTGCGGGGGACTTCTCTACCATGATGTCAGGGGCGTGTCAGAGCAACGGGAAGGCCAAGACTCTGAAGGCCCCCTTTGTCAATAATAGGATCAATCCCAGCCTATACAACGCCGCTTCCCTGGCGCTTGCGAAGTACCTTCCGGCGGCGGCTGACCCTTGTGGAAACGTAAGTTTCACGATCCCCGGGATCGTGAACGAAGATATGGTGGTCTCCAAGGTTGACTGGAACCTCAGCGACAAGCATACCTTCTTTACGCGGTATTTGTTCACCGATTTCAGAGCCCCGGTGGCGTTCGACGCGTCGAACATCCTTCCGCAAGGGCAGACCGCTTCCCAGCTG
>JBAVHJ010000552.1:0-2277 GCA_049685715.1 Terriglobia bacterium
GTCATGAACCAGCTCCGTGCTCACACTCGCTTGATTTTTGAATCAGAGGGATGGTTCCTGTTCGAGGCACAGGATTCGTTGGGGGACGTTCTCTAGCTGTGGCTCCAATGTGGCCTCCCTGCGGGTCAAGATTGGGCAGGTCGTTTTTTTACGAATCCCAGAGGGTTGGACATCCAGTTCGGCGCAAGAGCTTGCCTGCGGCGGATCGATCGACAGGAGGAGAGTTATGTTTTTTTGAAGAGGCGCCCCAGGGTTGTACCGGACGATTTCTTCACTGCGGGCCGGTCCCATGCCGCCGCGACGATTTTCTGGACCTGAAGTGGATCAGCGCCAGGGAGTGTTCGAAGCTTGAAGATCGTCTCCTTGAGTGCGGTCAACGTACTGAGGCAGCATAGGCAGTTCGTGGTGTGGCCGTCCGCCTTTTCTTTTTCTGACCAGAGCGCTTGCCCATCAATTATTTTGCTCCACAACTTGACAGACACACAGTCATCGCCCCTTTCGGAATCAATTTCAATGAGCAGTCGGGGGGGCATGAGGGGAATACGCTCATCCGACTGAGATGTCCACTTCATTCCAACATCGCGGGGTAGGGCTTTTGCCAGGATGGGTTCGGCCACCTCGGACCGCATCGATAGAATCTGCACCACTTCTTCTGCAGGGATATGACACAGGTGAAACCAGATCAATTCCTGATGCAGCAGGGGAAGGTTCTTGAGGAGACTTGCCAGTTCATCCCGTTGAAGAGGGGAAGCGGCGACAGGATTGCCAAGGAGGGCCCGGGCATAGCATCCCTCCAATGTCAAACGTCGCCATTCAAACAGGAACTCGCGCTCCCACGTTCCCTGGAAGGTCGTCAGTAGGCCCCCCGGCTTGACAAGGGTGGTTCCGAGGAGCTCCCTGATGATTTGATCGCGATCTGGACTCAGCCATGGGAAATAATGGTCAACCCCAAAATCCAACAGCGGCAAGTAGCTTTGGACAAGCTGAATGCATGCCGAAGGATCCCCCTCGCGGCACCCTTCGAGCATCTCATGAAATGTGAAACTTCGCCGGGGCATAATTACAAGAACCCCCTTCTTCTCACAACTCTGGAATTTTTTCCGAAGGAACGCTATTGTAATGAGCTGGAATCCATTTGCAAGGCGAAATTAGCGAACGGTACAAAAAACAGCACAGTGGAGCCCAAATGAAAATTGCGGTGATGGGAGCCGGGGGGGTAGGCGGTTATTTTGGAGGAGTGCTTGCCCGAGCAGGTGAGGAAATCAATTTTGTCGCCCGGGGCGAGCACTTGAAGGCGATGCTCGAGCATGGGTTGAAGATTGACAGCGTGGCGGGGGGATTTGAAATCGAGATCAAACCGCCCCCACCGCAAGAGCCCCCCGAAGGTGCCCCGGCGGCAATTTCCCGGCGGCCTACTGCCTATGCCACCCACGATCCCCGAACCATCGGCCAGGTTGATCTGGTGCTGTTCTGTGTCAAGACCTACGACACGGAAGCGGCGTCCAAGGCTGCCTTTCCAATGGTGGGTCCATCGACGACGATCCTGTCCCTCCAAAATGGGGTGGATTCCGTGGATAAGCTGGGGCGGGATCACGGGCGCAATCATGTTCTTGGGGGGGCAACATACATCTACACTGCCTTGGCCAGACCGGGGGTCATCAAGCACTCCGGTGGGCCTGGAAAAATAGTTTTCGGGGAACTCGACGGGCAGGTATCCCAGCGCATGTCCCGTCTCCAGGAGACCTTTCAACGCGCCGGGATTACGCACGAGATTTCAAATGACATCCAGCGGGCACTCTGGGAAAAGTTTGCCATGATCTGCGCCAACGGCGGGATGAGCGCGCTCACTCGGGCAACCCTTGGTGAAATGATGGAAAGGGAAGAGACCCGCTCCATGATGGAAAAGGCGATGCGGGAAGTCGTCAATGTGGGAATAGCGGAGGGAATCCAGCTCGAAGGACGGCTTGTCGAAAAAACGATGAAGTTCCTCTCGACGCTCGAACCCCACGGGAGGGCTTCTCTCTATACAGATCTCGTGAACAATCGGCGCATGGAACTCGCGTCATTGAATGGCCGGGTCGTTCAGCTCGCCAAAAAGCACGGCATCCCGGTCCCCATGAATTTCGCTATTTATGCGGCCTTGCTCCCGCACTTGAAATAGGGGAGCGTTGGAGCGAGCAATTGGAATCGGCCTGAGCCGGACATCTCTCATCCCACACTCCGAAAAGGACCTGAGAAGAGTTCTGTAATTTACCGGGGCTCGTATGTTGCGTACTC
>JBAVHJ010000553.1:0-2537 GCA_049685715.1 Terriglobia bacterium
GGCAATAGATCTGAATATGCACCGCCCATCCTTGATCTTCGATTCTCATTTCCAGTTCTCGCATTTCCTGTCCTTCAATCATCTTCGACGAAGCCTTTGATCTAAGAGGCACCTGATTTCTATAGAATTGAAGCTACGGGTGGGGTAGACTTATCGGTAATCAGACATCATTGTTCTTAGACATACTGGGGACGTTCAATTTTCATTCCGAGGAGTATCATCTTCAAATCAAGGGCCCCGCTTACAGGGAATCATTTCTAATTTCAAAATAATCAGGGAGGAAGATCGACTATGTCCAATGGAACAAAAAGCACGTGGCAGATGATTCAGATCCCAGCGGTTATCACGCTGGTCATAACCATCCTGCGTCTCATCGGTGAACTTCAACACTGGGCGCCCCGGTTTTTCAATCCCGATCCCGGCGGACCGGGCGCCATTGTCGGAATCGTCTGGCTGGTTCCGATTCTGGGGATCTACTTTGCCGTGAAGCTCGCCCACCAGGAAGGCGGTCCCGAAAGCAAAGGCAAAGCCATCGGACTGCAGATCCTGGGCATCGCGGTGATGTTTGGCGGAGGCTACGTGGGATTTGCGTTTAAATGGGAATACACCGGCTACCTCCTGATGATGGTGAGTTGGATCGTCTTTGGCATGGCCTGGGGGAGTCTTACGAAAACACTTTTCGCTTATGCGTTCGCCGCACGCATTCCTGTGGTGATCGTCATGGCGATCGCGATCGGCAGTAACTGGACCACCCACTACAATGCCTTTCCGCCCGGGGAATTCCCTTACACGACCTATATGGGAAAATTCTGGCATGGGGGTGTCCTGCCACAGCTTATTTTCTGGGTTGCTTTTACGCTGGCCGTGGGAGGACTGTTCGGCATTATCACCTCGTTCTTTGTCCGTAAACCAGCTCTTGTGAATCAAGCGGCATGACCCTGGACGAGGATGTGCCCCGTCGGAGCGAAACCGTTATTGCAGAGAACCTGGAAACATCGTTACACGACCGTCCGAAGCCGGCTCGGGAGGCTCCCCGGGCTGAGCTGTGGAGACTTAAGTCACAGCATCAATACGACGATTCGGCGAAGATAGGTTGCGATCTTCATGGGTAGTCTTCCGGACCCAGGAGACAGCTTTGGGAGCGCGGGAGCTTGCTGCCGCTTTCAGAGGGCGATTCTTGCATCGCGCGCATTTCCCCGTTGCAGCGAGTTGCGCCGAATCAAAGCGCAAGCAAGCTTGCGCACTCCAAGTTGCAGCGAGTTGTGCCAAATCAAAGCGCAAGCAAGCTTGCGCACTCCAAGTGTTTTCTTGTACAAAGAGGCTTGATCCATTCGAGGCTCTTCAGCCCGCCATAAGGTTCTTGAACACGAACCCTTGATCTGGTTCTTGGGCCTTAAACGAACTTCTGATCGATTCCTTCAGCAAACCTGCTTTCTCTTATTGATTTCTCCCAGCGAGGTCAAATATGAATAAACCATCCAGGAAAAAACGCATGAGATTTCTTCTATCCATGATGCTCGTGTTGGTGGGCTCACTCGTTCTCGCTGTCCCCGGTTTTGGGGCGGTGAGCAAAGCTCAATCCACCCCGGCCATATCCAAGGAAGCGAAGGCCTGTTTGGAGTGTCATAGCGCCTCGACGCCGGGCGTTGTGGAGCAATGGAAAAACAGCGCCCATTATCGAAAAGGCGTGGATTGCTACTCCTGCCACAAGGCCAACGAAGGTGATCCGGCCACGTTCGATCATTATGGCCACAGGATCGCCGTCATCGTCACTCCCAATTACTGCAACCGCTGCCACTCGAAAGAAGTAAAAGAGTTCGAAGTGTCGCACCACGCCATGGCAGCCAGTTTCATCGGCTCGCTGGACAACGTTCTGGGCGAGGTGGTGGAAGGCGGCGCTGCCGCCGTGAACGGCTGCAAGCAGTGCCACGGATCCACAGTCGTCTCTAAAGGAGGGGGAAAATTTGACTCCGACACTTGGCCCAACAGTGGCATTGGCCGCGTTAATCCCGACGGGTCGAAAGGGTCCTGTGCCGCCTGCCATGGCCGGCACTCCTTTTCATCGGCCGTCGCGCGCCAGCCTGAAAACTGTGGAAAATGCCACATGGGACCGGACCATCCCCAGATTGAGATCTATAACGAGTCGAAGCACGGAATTCAATTCCGCGCCAATATCGCCAAAATGAACCTCGAAAAGAAAAGTTGGGTGGTCGGCAAGGATTACACCGCAGCCCCGACCTGCGCCACCTGCCACATGAGCGCCACCGCGACCCAGCCCGTCACGCATGATATCGGCACCCGCATCAGCTGGACCTTGCGGCCCGTGGTCTCCATCAAGCAGGAAAACTGGCAAAAGCGGCGCGAGTCGATGCAGGAGGTTTGTTCCAACTGCCACGCCACCGGCTGGGTGGAAAATTTCTATAAGCAGTACGACAGCACGGTCGACCTCTACAACGAAAAATTTGCCAAGCCGGCCAAGGGAATCATGGATAAGCTGTATGCGGATGGCAAGCTCACCAAGACGCCCTTCGATGAGC
>JBAVHJ010000554.1:0-4911 GCA_049685715.1 Terriglobia bacterium
AGCAGGATCCAATGAACGCGCTGCCCGACCAGGCCCGCACCCTCCGCATGCTTAACCAAATGGATTTCGTGGGAGTCGTGGACATCCAGATGGGTGACACGGCATGGTATGCCGATGTGATCTTTCCGGAATCGACCTACCTGGAACGCCTCGACCCGGTGGAAGTGCTGTCAGGGATTTGGCCGGTGGTGGTCCTGCGACAACCGGTGATCAAGCCACTTCACGATACCAAGACCACACTCGAAATTGTTCAAGGGTTGGCCAAAAGGCTGAAATTATCGGATTACTTCGATTACACCATCGAGCAGTGGATTGATGCCCAGGTCAAGGAACTCCCTCTTCAAATGCCCCTGGAGTATTTGAAAAAGCATGGGGTCTGGGCTCCTTCCGATGTTCCAAAATATGGCTCAACACTCAGTCCCGACCACCGCTTTGTCACCAAATCTGGAAAGATTGAAATCTTCTCGGAAAGACTACAGGAAGCGGGCCACGATCCCCTGCCTGTCTATCACGCTCCGGTGGAGCCGCCGGCCGGGCAGTTCCGGTTGGTCCTCGGCCGGAAGGCTTTTTTCACCCATGCCAACAACACCAACAATCCGTGGTTGAATGAATTCTCGCCCGAAAACCATCTCTGGATACACCCCTCCTCTGCCCAATCGATCGGAATTCAGGATGGCGACCGGGTCGAAGTCACCAGCACGGTCGGCTCTGTCCGCATCAAGACGCGGGTGACGCAGGAGATTCGACCGGACTGCGTCTTCATGCTGCATGGCTTCGGAAAACGAACGAAGTGGCAGCGGTTGGCTTGTGACGTGGGGGCTTCGGACGCCCAGATTTTGGAAACAGCGTGGGACAAGGTCTCGGGAAATGCGGCGCTCCATGAGACCTTCGTGAAGATAAGAAAGGTTTAGGCGGATCCTCATGACCCAACCCAACAAACGCTACGCCCTCATCGTCGATTCGAGAAAATGTCTCAACTGCAAAGCCTGTATTGTGGCTTGCAGAGCGGAGAACAAGGTCCCTTTGGGCAAGAGCCGCGACTGGATCGGGGAAGAACATCATGGGTCCTGGCCCAAGATGATGGCGGCCTTTGAACCGGAACAGTGCCATCACTGCGCCAGCCCCGCCTGTGTGCGAGTGTGCCCGACCGGAGCCTCATGGCAGCGCAAGGATGGAGTCGTGCTCGTCAACGATTCCGACTGCGTGGGGTGCCGCTACTGCGTAATCGCCTGTCCTTATGACGCCCGCTTTTTTCGCGAGGATCGGGGCGTGGTGGAAAAATGCACGTTCTGCGTCCAACGCCTCGATCGCGGGGAAGTGCCGGCGTGCGTCGAGACTTGCCCCTCCAAGGTGCGGGTCTTTGGCGACATTAATGATCCCGGGGGAAGGCTGCGGGAGATCCTCGACACCCGCCAGTATCGAGTCAAGAAACCGGAAACGGGCAACGGCCCGCAGATCTATTATCTATTGTAAGAGGAGAGGGCTATGAAACATATCGAGTGGGGATGGCTGATTGTCAACTACCTCTTCCTGGGGGGACTCTCTGCCGGCATTTTCTTCGTCTCAGCCCTGGCCACCTATCTCCAGGAGAAAGACGAATTCGTCCATTCCCGCATCGCAAAATACGGCGCGATGCTCGCCCCTTGGCCCGTGGCCTTGGGATCGTTCCTGCTGATCTTCGACCTCGGGAATTGGTACCGCTTCTACAAACTGTTCACGCACCTGCGCTGGGAAAGCCCGATGTCGATCGGTTCCTGGCTGTTGCTCTTCTTCACCGCGATCACCCTTCTTTATTTTTACGCCTGGTTCCCGGAGGATCAACGCGAAAAACTATTTGCCCGGCTGCCCCGGAAACTTTTCTTTCTGAAAAAACTCAACCGCGACCTCTCCAGCTGGCGTCGCTGGCTTGCCATGATTGGTTTTCCCGTCAGCCTGAGTGTGGGGATTTACACCGGGGTCCTCCTGGGTGCGGTGCAGTCACGGCCCTTCTGGAACACGAATCTGGTGGCGCAAATGTTTTTGTTTTCCGCACTCTCCACAGGATGCGCGGCCTTGATCTTCAGCCTCTCGTGGAATCGCAAGAAATTGGATCCACGCCAGGTCCGCTTTCTCTATACCCTTGACATTTGCTTTATCACGCTCGAGTTCTTCATCGTGCTGCCCTACATCATTCATGGAGAGCTTTCCGTGAGGGCGGTGCAGGATTCACTGAGCCTTATTCTGGGCGGGCCTTATACTCTTGTCTTCTGGGTATTCTTCATGGGCCTGGGCCTGCTCGTGCCTCTGGCGATTGAGGTTTGGGAGTTGGCGCCGGTCCTGATGTCGAAGGCTTCAATTCACCACAACAAACCCCTCGCCGCATTTGCAGCCCTGCTGGTTCTGATGGGGGGATACCTGCTGCGCTACATCTTCGTCTACGCGGGACAGATCAGCTCGTTTCGGTGAAGCGTAAGAACCAAGTAGTCTTCAATCCTGTTTTTTGCCCCGTTCCACGGGGCTTGACTGGGTACAGCCCGCTGGTTTACCGGCGGGAGAGCCGAACGACGCCTTCCTCCAAATGAAAGATAATTCCTAGCCCAGTTTACTGGGCTTCAATTTTTTCAACGGCGTGCTTGAGCGCTCATCTTCCAGCACGGGATATTTCCTCGCCCCTCAAGGAGCGATGAATTCAAATCAAGCCCGGTAAACCGGGCTTGGCATCTTGATCCTGACGCGCCCCGCCGCTAAAGCGGCGGGCTGTACGTACTCATGCCCGGTGAACCGGGCGTGGAACCCGCCCCTCAGAAACTCTACAGTGAACCGGGCACCTAAACCCACTCATCGAAAACTCTCCGGAATCGGGCACGGAATCCCCCTCGTCGGAAGTCTTCCGATAAACCGGGCGCGTAAACATGTTTATACGAAATTCTCCGAGGAACTGGACGCGTAAATACGCCCCTCGGAACCCCTCCGGTGAAACTGACGATCCAATCCCCTCTTTCGTCCTCTCACCACTGACCCGATCAATCGATCTCGTTCCGCCGACCCCCACAGCACCTCGGGCTAACCGAGATTCATTCGTCCGCACTCCCCCTACCTCGTTTCCATCCCTTCCGCAATTTCCACTTTAAGCTTTTGCGTCTGCTTGACCTTCCCAAATGTCATCGTCACCTTATACTCCCCCGAGCGAACAAACTTCTGTCCTTCACCGCCATACTCGGTCAGCAGGTCCTTGGTGGGCTTGAGATCCCAGGTGAGACGGTTGATCCCCGGGACCCCGGGCACACTGATTTTGGCGACAGGTTGCCCGCCCGGATTCGTGATCTCAATGGAGAGGGGATCTCCGGTGTATGTCTTGATCCACACGCTGATAATGGCGCCCAAAGGCGGATTAGCACCCCGGAAGACGGCGTTGCCGTTCCACTCAATGAATCCCGGCAATGGATTGAATCCCGAAGTGGGCCGTAAGGGGAACAGGTGGGCGGCTTCGGCCTGGACTTCCGAAGTCAAATCCTCGAGGGGACGTACATCATCCACGATGTATAGACTCCGGCCATGCGTGGCAACCACCACATCCAAATCCCGCGGGTGAATAATAATGTCATCCACGGCGACGGTGGGCAACTCGCCGAACTTGGTCCAACTCCCGCCCCCATTGAGTGAAACAAAGAGTCCGAATTCCGTTCCGGCATAGAGGAGCCGGGCATTCCGGGGATCCTCCCGAATCACCTTGACGGGACCGTTGCCCGGAAGGTTGGAGGCAATGGACTGCCACGTCTTCCCGCCATCGCCGGTGCGATAGGCCATTGGCGCGTAATGACCCGTGCGAAATCCCACTACCGCCAGGTAAGCCACCTGGGGATCGAAAGCGCCGGCCTCGAGGCGGCTGATCCATTGACCCTTGGCTTCTGTCGGTAGATTACCTGTCAGATCAGTCCAGGTCTCGCCCTCGTTACCGGTGATCCAGACCTTGCCGTCATCAGTTCCCGCCCACAACATACCGGACTTCACGGGCGATTCGGCCAGGGTGTAGACCACTCCGTAGGTCTCTGCTCCACTCCCCACGGTAACGGTCTTTTGTGGATCCTGGGTCGAGAGATCAGGGCTGATGACCTTCCAATTCTCTCCGCGGCTGGTGAGCTTGAACACGCGGTTGCCGCCCAGGTAGAGAGTGCCTTTCTCATGATGGCTGCCGACGAGTGGCGCTGCCCAATGGAACCGGAATGCAGGCTGACCTTCCGCCGGCGACGGCCGAAGCCGCTTCAACTCTCCGTTCTTCAGATTGAAGCGATGGACATCCCCTTCCTGGGATTCGGCATAGATGATGTTCGGATCCGCATCGTCAAATACACAATAAAAGCCGTCGCCTCCGCCCAGATTGGTCCAATCGCTGTTGAGAATTCCTTCCTTGGAGCGAGTGGCACTGGGGCCGACCCAGTTGAGATTATCCTGGAGTCCACCGGCAATGCGATACGGCGTGCTCATGTCCGTCGTGATGCGATAAAACTCACCCGCCGCCATGCGGTTGAGGTGCGCCCACCCGGCGCCCCCGTCAAAGGTCTGATACGCGCCGCCATCGGTTCCCAGGAGGATTCTCTTGGGATTGCGCGGATCAATGGCCAGGGCGTGACAGTCGGGATGTACTTTCTCAAAGCGATCCTCCCGAAACGACTTCCCGCCATCTTCGGATACGTGCATGGCAAATCCGAGGACGAAGAGGTGTTGGTCGTTGACGGGATCGACTCGGATCTGGCTGAAGTAAAAAGGCCGGGGATTGAGGGGATTCACGCGCCCCCAGGTTTCGCCTCCATCCTCGGAGCGAAAAACACCTCCCGCTTTGCTCTTCACATCATCGACGTTACTGGTTCCTCTGAAATCGCTCTGCACGATGGCATACACGATCTTCGGATCTTTGCGGAAGATATCCAGGCC